>NZ_AKJI01000145.1:0-6164 GCF_000282415.1 Pseudomonas sp. GM60 | reverse complement strand
TGGCTTGCCAGCGATGGCGGTGTATCTGATACACCGCGCAAGCCCCATCGCCAGCAAGCTGGCTCCTACAAGGATCTGTATTCACCTGACACACCACCGAACCTGTAGGAGCCGGCTTGCTGGCGATACAGGCGACGCGGTGTGGCTGACCGGACGTCAAAGCGTGGCCGTTTTAATGCACGGCAATTGGCGCTGTAACGGTCTTCCCGAGCGCTGAGCGAACGGTGATGGTCGGGCTCGGTGTCGGGCCGTTGCCGGTGGTGGTAACGGACAGTCTCCAGCGTGCACCCGTACCGTTCGGCGTGAGCGTCGCGGTTCCCAGATTGAGCTGGCCGCCCGTGGTCGACGCACTGACGGTGATGCTGTTGCCCGCCGCCCGCGAGGTCGTCCCGGTCACGTCCCAGGTATAGCGATTGTTGCTGCGCACGTTGACGGAAGCGCGGGTGACCAACAACGTTTCATTCACCGCCGCCGCAGCGCTGACCGCCACGGACACCGTTGCCGGTTTGTCCGAGACGGCGCCAAGGTTGTCGCTGGCTTCGTAGGTAAACACCGCAGTGAACGGCGCCGCAACAATGGCCGGTGGCATATAGAACACTCGAATGCCGTCGGTGCTCACGGAGCCCTGGCCCGAATCCGGCTGGGTCAGGCCGACAACCTTGAGCGGCAGGTTACCGTCCGGGTCAGTGTCGTTGGCCAGCACGCTGATGGTCACTGGCAGGCCGTTACTGCTCGTGGCGCTGTCATTGTTGGCCACGGGTTTTTTGTTCGGGCCTTCATTATCATCGCCGTCAACGCCAGTGCGGAAAGTCGGCAGTGCCACGGAGTTGACGAAAGTGACGCCGTCCCAACCCGGTATCGGCGTTGGCATCAACTGGAACTGCCCCGGATGCTCGGAATCCCAGCGCAGCAGCATCGACGTGTCCTCGTGCTGAGTGTTGTGGCAGTGCTCCATGTAGGTGCCGGCGAACTCGCGGAAGTGGAGCGCCACGTCGACATCCACCGAACTGTCGACGCCTTCGCCAATACGAAAGACGTCCTTGCGTGCCCATTTTTCCCATTCCGGCGGTGCCTTGCCGTCGCGACTGAGAATGACGCCTTCTTCGAAATGCACATGCACCGGGTGGTTCCAGCCGTTGCCGCCGTTCTTGATTTTCCACACTTCGAGGGTGCCGTCGCCGGAGAACCCGGCGTCCGTGGGGCCGCTGGCCAGTTGCGGTGCGGCACTGATGCGGCGCGGGTCCATGGGAAAGCCGGGGCCGCCATCGGTCTTGATCGTCCACGGTGCTTCATCGGTGCCATCGGAGCGACCGAAAATGAACTCCCGATGCCGCGCCACGTTGAGCCTGGCCTGGTCATTCGGGTTGTCGCGATCGATGGGCAACGGGATCATCGTCTTGCCGCCAGGCACAAAGGCTGCCGGGTCCATGGCCACGTCCTGACCGCTGTAGGGCTGAACCAGCAGTTGCAGGAATTTGCCAACCAGCGGGTCGCCCCTGTCCCATTTCGGGCCTTTGCTGGTTTGCTTGATGACGGCCTTGTACTTCTCGGACAGCACGTCAGCCAGGGGGGCGGGCTCTTCCGGGCCCTTGCCGTCTTCGTGCACCAGCAGGTTGACGAAGTACAGTTTGTCGCCGACCTTGATCCCGTTTTTCGAGAAATTGACGATGATGTCGAAACGTTCGGCGATGCCCATGGTTGGCAGGATCGCATTGTTATTGGTCTTATCGCCGTCACCATCCAGGTCCATGCTGCCGTCGAACGGCACGGCGTGTTCCATGATATTGCCGTCGTTGGCAATCAGGTGGAGCGGCACCCGATTATAGGAAACCCCAGAGCCGGCAGGCCCCGGAAATTCACCGCCATTGCCGCTGATTTCCCGTACCAGCGCCAGCTTGAAATAGCGCGACACCGAGCCGTTGAGAATGCGGAAACGGTAGCTGCGCGCGCGAACTTTCAGGCTCGGCTGGTACTGCCAGTTGACCAGCATCTGATCCCCGAGAAAGCCGTCGGTGTTGAACGGGTTGAACCACAACTGGCCGTTCTCGTCCCAGGCCTTATCGGAGATCAGCAGGTTCACGTCGTAGTCGCGGTTGCCCCAAGGCATTGCTGAACCGCTGGGAAAACGCAGGTTGACGCCGTCCTCGATCGCTTCGTTGCCGCGATCCACAGCGCTGTAGTAATTCATCATTGCCGCATTGCCCTTGTAGACATTCTGCGCGGTGAAATCGAGCATGTGGTCGTGGAACCAGTGGCTGCTCATGGTCTCGCGCCAGTCGCCTCGGATTTTTATGCTGCCGTTTTCGCAAGTCTTGAGGCCCGGACTGACATCGTTGACGAAGAGTTTTTCGCCCGGTGAGCAGGGGAAGGCTGCACGCGGATCTTGCGCCTTGGTGTTGATCGTGTCGTAGCCGGCCAGTTGCAGCGGCCAGCGATAATCGTAGAACTGCCCCGGAAAGAAAAATGCATTGGTAAAGCCATCGCTTTCAGCCGGCGAGTGCCCATTGTGTTCGTGGGTGCTGAGGGTGTGCAGGCCAAAACCGGCGTTGGCTGCGGGGTCGATTGGCAGGGCGTTGTAATGGCGCATCAGCAACGCTTGACCGTAGCGGACCATCAGCAATTTGGCCGGCACGGTGCCGTCGAACGTCCACAGCGAGTTGTGATTCTGCACCGGCATTCTTGAATGAAAACGCACGTCGATACCGCGAGTGGTGCCCGCTGTCGCCGGGATGTCCGAAGTTTGGTAGTAGAGCCCGCCGGGGGCGAATTCACCCTTGTTGTAGTGGTGCAATTGTTGGGCGTCACGCAGGCCCTGGTTGGTTCTGGCACCGGCTTGAACAGTCTTGAACTGAACCTGCGGGAAGAACTCGTTCCAGCGTTGATGCGACCAGCCTTTTCCCGGTGGCCGACCCTCCGCCGGCGAGCCCATCGGATGCCGGTTGAGGAAGGCTTCGATCTGCGCTTTCCACGGATTGCGGTCCAGTACATTGGAAAACTGTGAGGGAAACGGGGACAACCCCGGCTGGCGCAGGAAGGCTTCGAGCGCTGCACTCGACGGGCCGCTGCGGGCGACGTTGTTCGGATCCTGCTGGGGCGCCGGGCCGAGGGTTGGCACGGGGAATGTCAGCGTCTGCGGCGGGGTAGTCGGGTCGAGTGTTTCCGAACCGAACTCTTCGAACAGCAGCAGTTGTTGAGTGAATGGTTCGGCTCCGAACAAGGGGCTGGGCTTGCCGTTGGTGGGGTAGTTGAACGACGTCTGTGCGGCGGGCGGCAGTACGTTGTCGGCCCGCGGCGTGTTTCGGTCGCCGAACACGCCGTTGGGCAAGGCCAGGGCACCTTGATTGGCCGGGGGCAGGTTTTTCAGTGCTTCCAGGGCTGCCTTAGGGTCAGCAGGCGGGTTATGGAAGGCTGACGGATCGGTCGGAGGCGGTGGCCCGAAATCATCGAGCGGAGCGGCATTCACCACAGACAGGCTGAAAGTCATCAGCATCACCAAAGTAATGCCCGGCGTCCGGAAAAAGCCGGGCGACTTGTTCACAGGAGCTGAGCTTTTCATGGTGGTTCTCTGGGGCGTGTCGTGGTGTCGGCACATGCGCAAAAATCGACGCAAAAGCTGAGCCACTAACGAGATTGTCAGATAAATCATCGCGTTAGGTTCAGTGATATGCGTGGGAAGTGTTAACGAGAGTTAACAGTTGGGGGATATTCCTCAGTCTTGGGGAGGGTGTTATTCCCTATTGCCCCGCCCGGTGAGGAGGTGTTGTCGCTGGCCTCATCGCCAGCAAGCCGGCTCCTGCAGTTGATTTCCATAGTCACTCGGCATGACTGTCAACTGACACGCCACCCCAGTCTCGTCGGCGCGTTATGATAGGCGCGTCCGCCGCCAGAGTCAGAGCAGAGCCTCAATGCCCCAGATCACCCATTTCAAAACCCCGTGCCCCGAGCACCTCACCAGCCAGATTCTGCAGATGGTGGTCGATAACCTGACCGACATCAGCATGGTCGCCATCCCGCCGAGCAACCTGTTGTACAACGTTTACCAGTATGCGATCGGCTATGAAGTTCACCTCTATCTGGAGGCGCTGAACGGGGCGAAAGGGGTGGCGGTGGAGTTGCTGGTCGCGACCGATGTGGACGATCCGGAACAGGTCATCGGCTTCTTGCTGTACCTGCCGATCAAGGACGATCCCGAGGCGTGCGGCGTCGCATACATGGCGGTGCAGGCCGGCCATCGGCGTCAAGGCGTGGCGCGGCGGATGCTGCGGGAAATGGTCGGCCGCTATCCGCATGCCGAGCTGACCTGCGCGGTGGCCAAGGTGCCGTGGTTTGAATCGATGGGCTTTCAGGTGCTGGGCACGCGCGGTACGCAGGTGTTGATGAACACCCGCGATCATCGCTCTGACGGGTTGATGGGGCTGCTCGACGTGGCGTCGATCTACAGCTCGCTGGAGGTGCGGCAGATTCATACGTACCTGCTGCAAAAGCACGGCAAGCGGGCGATGCTCGATGCGGAAAAACAGCGTGACCGGCATCTGGATCAATTGACGCACAAGGCCAATGAATTTGTCCGCGAGCGGTTGGGCGAGTCGCCGCGCTGACCGCGCCCCACCAGACAAATCGGTCAACTGTGGGAGCGGGCTTGCTCGCGAAGGCGGTGCATCAGGCAAAGATGAAGTTGACTGATACTCCCTCTTCGTCGGAACGCCGCCCGGAGCAAGCCCGCTCCCACAGTTGTTTTGCGTCCACTGAGGCAAATCGGTCAGCGTTTAAGAAAGCTTCACATTCATGGTGATCCGCGCCGTGAACACCTTCTTGCCCTCGACGTCGTGAATATCTACCGGCACGAGCTTGTCGCCTTCCGTGGTCCAGTCCACGGAACCCCCGTCGGCCACCGCCGTCACGTCGGTTTTTGCCTTCGCCAGGTACTCCACCGTCATGCCTTTTGGAATCCAGCGTGCGCCTTCGGGAATCGACACGTCGGTCATCATTCCCGCCGCCAATTCAGCCGCATTGCACATCGCGATCGCGTGCACGGTGCCCAAGTGGTTGGTGATTTCCTTGGCGAACGGCACCTGCACCGTCGCGCAGCCTTTGCGCAACTCCGTGACCAGCGGGTTGATGGTGCTGAAGTAGGGCGCAACCTGACAGGCCATTTTGCTGAATGCTTGCGGGCCCACGCTGTTGAACATGCTGAGAAACTGACTCATTTGAAACCTCGCTGAGGGGGTTGAAGCAGAATTGTGTTCCGTTACAGAATAATGTTCTTTAACGGAACAGTATTCTGTCGACTGGAAATCTGTCAACCTGTCGCCACGTGTCCGATGGCAGTCATCTGCCTTCACCATCGATTTTTTGGGACTGTGTTGAGCATGGAAACGTCAGATTTACTCGAGCGCTGCTACCCCGGAAGACGCGCCGAACTCAAGCGCGATATTTTTCGAAAGGCCCTCGCCCTGTTCAACGAGCAGGGGATCGAGGCCACGACCATTGAGATGATCCGCGCCGAATGCGACACGAGCGTGGGCGCGATTTATCACCACTTCGGGAACAAGGAAGGGTTGGTGGCCGCTCTGTTTTTCACCGCCCTGGATGATCAGGCCAGGCTGCGCGACAGCTATTTGAGCGAGGCGAAAACCACGCAAGAGGGCGTGTATGCGCTGGTGCACAGTTACGTGGATTGGGTCGACAGCCAACCCGAATGGGCGCGGTTCCAGTACCACGCGCGATTTGCTGTCACCAAGGGGCCTTTGAAGGACGAACTGGCTACCCGTAACAAGATGCGCAACAAGCAATTGCTGGAATGGCTGTCGGATTCGGCCAGAGGCGATGAATTGAAAGGTTTTCCGGCTGAATTGATGCTGTCGCTGATTATTGGTCAGGCAGACAACTATTGCAGGACGTGGTTGTCGGGTCGGGTGAAGGGTAGTCCGAAGGTGTACAGGGACGAGCTTGCACAGGCTGCGTGGCGGTCGATTTCCGGCGGTTGACCTGCAAAAAAAGCCTGGTCTGATGCGGTAATGCTGTTCACCTGGGCTCAGGGGGGATGCGCTAATGGGAGGTTTTGAATGGGGGCATATCCGTTGCTGCGGTAACGGCCACTAATGGTTTCGCTTTTACAGCGAGTCACTTTGGAAAAGCCCCAAAGTAACCAAAGGGCTCTTGCC
>NZ_AKJI01000144.1:0-5319 GCF_000282415.1 Pseudomonas sp. GM60 | reverse complement strand
AGCCGGCTTGCTGGCGATGGCGGCCTCAAATTCAACGTAGCGTTCAAGGGCCTCTTCGCGGGCAAGCCTCGCTCCTACAGGGGTTGTGGTTGACCTATACATTTCAGGTGGCCTCGATTTTGTTTTCGTTGCTCCATACATTCATTTCCAGGCCGTTCGTTCGAGGATTCAGAACATGTTGTCGATTGAAGACCTGGCGTTGCTGGAGGCCATTCGGGAAACCGGTAGCCTGTCGCGCGCGGCGGTGCACCTGGGCAAGGCGCCATCGACCGTGTCGTATGCGGCGCGGCAACTGGAAGAGCGTTTCGACGCCTTGCTCTTCGATCGTCGCCGCTACCGCTTGCAGCTCACCCCGGCCGGGGAATTGCTGGTGAACGAGGCGGCGCGGCTGATGCAGGATGTCTCGCGCCTGACCCAACGGGTGCAGCAAGTGGCCAATGGCTGGGAGAGCCGCCTGTGGATCGTCACCGACGAACTGCTGGAGTTCGAAACCCTGATCCCGGTGATTCACGAGTTCGATGCGCTGGAATCCGGCGTACCGTTGCGCATCACCCAGGAAGTGCTCAAAGGTGTCTGGGAAGCCCTGCGCGAAGGCCGGGCGGACCTGATCATCGGCGCCACCAACGAACCGCCGGCCATCCCTTCCTTGCGCTGGATGCAGTTGGGGGAAATGGAATGGGTGTTTGCGGTCTCACCGAAGCACCCGCTGGCCAAGGCCAAGGAACCGATCTCTCGGGCAACGGTGACGCAACACCGGGCGGTTGTCGTAGCCGACTCGTCCAGAGTCACCGAAGGCAGTACTTATGGTGTCTCCGGCGGACAACCCGTGCTCGCCGTGCCGACCATGCGCGCCAAAATCCTCGCCCAGTGCGACGGCCTGGGCGTGGGGTGGCTGCCCAAACATCGGGTCGGCTCGTTACTGAAAAACGGCACGCTGGTCGAAAAACAGATGGCCGACCCGCGCGAGCCGAACATTCTGTATGCCGGCTGGCGTGGCGACCATGACGGTCGCGCCCTGGGTTGGTGGCTGGAAAAACTCAAGCAATCGTACCTGGCGACCCAACTGGTTCAGGGCAGCGGCGGGTTTGTTTGAAGTCAGTTGGCAATAACGCTCATGTTCCTGCCGCTGGCCTTGGCCACGTAAAGCGCCTTGTCCGCAGCGCCCACCAGGTCGTTCGGCTGGGCCTGTGAGGCAGGATCGTAAGCGGCGACGCCGATACTGACCGTCACCATGCCCTCTGCACCTTCACGATGGGGAATACCGGCCTGCAACACCGCACGACGGATTTTTTCCGCCACCAGAAACGCCCCCACATAGTCAGTCCCCGGCAGCACCGCCGCAAACTCTTCACCGCCGTAGCGCGCCGCCAGATCCCCGGGCCGCTTGATGTTGTCGGTGATGATCGCGCTGATGTTGCGCAAACATTCGTCGCCGGCCACATGACCGTAGTGGTCGTTGAACAGTTTGAAGTGATCGACATCGATCATCAGCAGCGCGAGGCCGTTCAGGCTGCGCCGGGCGCGACCCATTTCCGAGTGGATGAACAGGTCGAACTGACGCCGGTTGGACAGCCCCGTCAGCGCGTCTTCCAGAGCCAGCAATTCCAGGCCGCGATTGACCTCGAGCAGTTTGTCCTGAGCGTCCAGCAGTTGGTTCTGAATGCGGTTCTGCTGCTTCATCAGATTGATCAGGCGATAACCCAGTACACCGACAAAACCCAGCAAAAGCGTAACGATGCCAGCACTGAGCATGGATTCCTCACGCCAGCCAGCCAGGACTTCCTCCTTGTCGAGCGCGGCGAAAACAACCAGCGGATACCCCTCGACCCGGCGAAACCCCACCACCCGCACAACGCCATCCACCATGGATTTGAATGTTGCCGTCCCTGAACTCCCCGAGGGCAACAACTGCTTGAACAGCGGGCTGTTGGCGAGGCTGGTGCCGATATCCGCTTCGTTGAACGGCCGGCGAACGATGATGGTGGCATCGTCGGCGATCAGGTTGATTACGCCGTTGCGGCCCATGTCGATGCTGTCGTACAGGAACAGGAAATGATTGAGATAAATCGTCGCCAGCGCCACACCGGCAAAACTCCCGTCGGCATGATTGATCCGGCGCGACACCGTCATGATCCATTCGCCGCTGGAGCGGCTTTTGATCGACGGGCCGATATGAGGCCCACGGTCGGGATGATTGCGATGGAAGATGAAATATTCACGGTCGGCATTGTTGGCATCGGTCAGGGCGGCGCCGTTGGAATTGGCAATCCAGCGCCCCGTTTCGTCATAGACGAACAGGCCATGCAACTGACTCAACTCACTGCGCTGGGCGCTGAGCAAGCGCTCCAGATGTGGCAGCCCGGCCGGGTCGAAGCCGTCGTTTTCGAGGCGTTCCACCAGCGTAAACAGCAGCGTATCGGCCTGCTTGATCGTCGCCTGCGCTTGCGAGGCCAGGGTCTGCGCAAGGTTGGACATCGCCACTTCCTTGTCATGCAGATGGTACTGGCGCGAACTCCACGCTTCCCAGATCACGATGACAATCATGGACAGGCACACTGCAACAAGCAGTACCACCGCGGAGCGCACCTTGATCCTGGCACCGGCCTGTTCGGTGACCAAAGGCACGCTGTGGCGCAATTGTTCAATTCGGTCTTTGACAGACGGGTTACCCATGACGCTCCCTGAATCCTGATGAATGGCGACTGATCCCGTTCGCCTTTTTATTATCAATGTGCCTTGATCCTGTACCGGTTAGCGTGGCGTCTGTTTCACGGCCTCAAGCCACGCCGGGTTCAATTGCGTCTGTTCGGTTTCGATGCCCAGCGCTTCCATTCGTGCCTTGTGCAGGTCCATTTCACGTATCAATTGGCTGTGATCACTGGAGTTACCGTCCAGTTGGTGCATCTGGCTCAGCCCCAGGTGATAGAAACGCAGCAGCTTCATGGCACTCGGATCACCCGCGTCCACCGCCACCGTCACCTGGTGCATGACGTTGGTGATGCTCATCAGGCTGCGTTTGAGCTGCCAGCCGTAGACCGCCGGCGCCATCCACTCTTGGGTCCAGAATTTGCCGCGCATCAGCGCCGCCATCAACAGCACCGCGACAAACACGCCGCCCACGTTGAAGCGTAGATTGTCGCCCCCCGGTTCGCCGAACATCGCCACCGCCGCGGTGGACAAAACCATCGCCAGGGCGAGGAAAACCAGGGCGATGATGATCGTGCTGCGGCGCGTCTGGCTTCGATAGATTTCTGGGTTCTGCGGCTGGATTTCAAACATCGCGACGGGGTTCCTCAGGCGGCGTGAGCAAAAAGACTGCGGGGCATTATCGCCTCTGCGAGGGATTTAGCTATGCTGGGGCTCCTTTTCATCTTTTCATCGTCAAAGGGGAACATGGCGATACTGCGCAGTTCGTGCCATCTTCTTTCGTGGATACATACTATTCGGATGTCATGCGTCCTCGGCGGGTGACATCGTTTTAAGGATCATTGAATGTCCCAACGACAAGTAATCAACGCTTCGGTCAGCCCCAAAGGCAGCCTGGAAACCCTCTCTCAACGTGAAGTACAGCAACTGAGCGAAGCCGGATCCGGCAGCACCTATACCCTCTTCCGCCAGTGCGCCCTGGCCATTCTGAATACCGGCGCCCATGTCGATAACGCCAAGACCATCCTCGAAGCCTACAAGGACTTCGAAATCCGCATTCACCAACAAGACCGCGGTGTACGCCTTGAACTGCTGAACGCCCCGGCCGACGCATTCGTCGATGGCGAAATGATCGCCAGTACCCGGGAAATGCTGTTCAGCGCCCTGCGCGACATCGTCTACACCGAAAACGAACTCGACAGCCAGCGCATCGACCTGAGCAATTCCCAGGGCATCAGCGACTATGTGTTCCACCTGCTGCGCAACGCCCGCACCCTGCGCCCCGGCGTCGAGCCGAAAATCGTAGTGTGCTGGGGTGGCCACTCGATCAACACCGAAGAATACAAATACACCAAGAAAGTCGGCCACGAACTGGGCCTGCGCAGCCTCGACATCTGCACCGGTTGCGGCCCCGGCGTGATGAAAGGCCCGATGAAAGGCGCGACCATCGCCCATGCCAAACAACGCATTCACGGTGGCCGTTACCTCGGTTTGACCGAACCCGGCATCATCGCTGCCGAAGCGCCGAACCCGATCGTCAATGAGCTGGTGATTCTGCCGGACATCGAGAAACGCCTGGAAGCGTTCGTGCGTGTCGGCCATGGCATCATCATTTTTCCTGGCGGCGCGGGCACGGCCGAAGAGTTCCTGTACTTGCTCGGCATCCTGATGCACCCGGACAACAAGGGCCTGCCCTTCCCGGTCATCCTCACCGGGCCGAAACACGCGGCGCCGTATCTGGAACAACTGGACGCGTTCGTCGGCGCCACCCTGGGTGACGCGGCGAAGCAGCATTACGAGATCATCATCGACGACCCGGCTGAAGTCGCGCGGCAGATGACCGCCGGCCTCAAAGCGGTGAAACAGTTCCGCCGCGAGCGCAACGACGCGTTCCATTTCAACTGGCTGCTGAAGATCGACGAGGGCTTCCAGCGCCCGTTCGACCCGACCCACGAAAACATGGCCAACCTGAAACTCAGCCGCAGCCTGCCGGCCCACGAACTGGCCGCCAACCTGCGTCGCGCGTTCTCCGGCATCGTCGCCGGCAACGTCAAGGACAAGGGCATCCGCCTGATCGAAGAACACGGGCCGTACCAGATCCGAGGCGATGCGGCGGTGATGCAGCCGCTGGATCAGTTGCTCAAGGCGTTCGTGGCCCAGCACCGGATGAAACTGCCGGGCGGTGCGGCGTATGTGCCGTGTTATCGCGTGGTTGCATAACCAAACCCTGTTGGAGCCAGCTTGCTGGCGATGAGGCCCTCGAACCGTGCATCGCTCATCCGGCCGCCATCGCCGGCAAGCCGGCTCCTACAGTTCAGCGTCGTGAGAAAAACTACCGACACCCACGATTCCCGTAGGAGCCAGCTTGCTGGCGATGAGGCCCTCGAGCCGTGCATCGTTCATCCGGGCGCCATCGCCAGCAAGCCGGCTCCTACAGTTCCGCGTCGTGTGAAAGGCTACGGACATCCACGATCCCTGTAGGAGCCAGCTTGCTGGCGATGAGGCCCTTGAGCCGTGCATCGTTCATCCGGGCGCCATCGCCGGCAAGCCGGCTCCTACAGTTGGGTGTCGTATGAAAAACTACCGACACCCACGATTCCTGTAGGAGCCGGCTTGCTGGCGATGAGGCCCTCGAGCCGTGCATCGTTCATCCGGGCGCCATCGCCGGCAAGC
>NZ_AKJI01000143.1:0-6356 GCF_000282415.1 Pseudomonas sp. GM60 | reverse complement strand
TTCAGGCCGCCTCGGCGGCTGTGGCGGTAGTCGCCCCCTCGAGAGGCCGAGTGGAGGTTCTGCGCAGTGGGCAACCCGGCATGGATGCCGGGTTAGCCGCCCACGGCCAGGGATGGCCGATCGCGGCGGGCCCACGGAGCAGGACCGGAGCGAGGCACCGAACGAAAGGGGCAAAAACGCTTGGTTACTTGGCGCTTCTCCAAGTGACTCGCCGTAAGGGCGAAACCAATAGCCGCCGTGACCGCAGAAACGGATATGACCACACCCAACTTATGGACTCTGAAAGACTTTATTGTGTTTCCGAATATGCGCTACACAAAATTTTCACAAAGCCTCCAAGACAATTCGCCCGCGCCAGCCGTGCAGATCAGTAATCAATGGCAATGCCGCGGTTGATCGTGCAACATTTGCGCACCGCGCAAACCCCGGGGCCGAGAACTGGCCAACAGAGGGCAGGGCGCAGCTGTAATTTTGAAACTTCAACTTCCAATGGGTCCTAAAACGACATGGCAATCCCGGACGCCCTGAGTCAGCAGCGAGCTTCTAGTCGCCTGCTGCAACCGACCGTCAAATCGCATCTGGCCTACACGCTGTTGTGTGCCCTGGTCATGATGGTCATGTTCAGCCTGCTGCGCGTCGCGCTGCTGGTCTACAACCGCGAGATGATCCTCGACACCCCGGCCTCGACCTTCTTCGAAGCGTTCGCCAACGGTCTGCGTTTCGACCTGCGCCTGGTGGTCTACCTCAGCATTCCGCTGTTGCTGGCGCTGTTCAGCTCCCGGGCCATGGCGGCCCGCGGGTTCTTCCGTTTCTGGTTGACCATCGCTTCGAGCATCGCGCTGTTCCTCGGCCTGATGGAAATGGACTTCTATCGCGAGTTCCACCAGCGCCTCAACGGCCTGGTTTTCCAGTACGTGAAGGAAGACCCGAAAACCGTAATGAGCATGCTCTGGTACGGATTCCCGGTGGTTCGCTACCTGCTGGCCTGGGCCGTGGGCACGTTGATCCTGACCCTGGCGTTCAAGGGCGCCGACCGCGCGACCCGTCCTCGCGGTCCGTTCAGCGGCGGCAGCATCGGCACGCGCCAGATCGCCCCGTGGTACGCGCGCATTGTCGTGTTCGTGGTGTGCCTGCTGGTCTGCGTGGTCGCGGCTCGCGGCACTCTGCGCCAAGGCCCGCCACTGCGTTGGGGTGACGTCTACACCACCGACTCCAACTTCGCCAACCAGTTGGGCCTCAACGGCACATTGTCGCTGGTCGCGGCGGCCAAGAGCCGGATGTCCGAAGATCGCGACAACATCTGGAAAGCCACGCTGCCACAGCCGCAAGCTCAGCAAATCGTGCGTGACATGCTGGTGATGCCGAACGACAAACTGGTGGATGCCGAGACCGCAGCGGTGCGTCGCGATTACACGCCGCCGGCCGACAAGACTCTGCCGATCAAGAACGTCGTCGTGATCCTGATGGAAAGCATGGCCGGTCACTCGGTCGGTGCCCTCGGTGCACCGGGCAACATCACGCCGTACCTCGACAAGCTGTCGAAGGAAGGCCTGCTGTTTGACCGCTTCTTCTCCAACGGCACCCACACCCACCAGGGTATGTTCGCCACCATGGCCTGCTTCCCGAACCTGCCGGGTTTCGAATACCTGATGCAGACCCCGGAAGGCAGTCACAAGCTGTCCGGCCTCCCGCAATTGCTCAGCGCCCGCGACTATGACGACGTGTACGTCTACAACGGCGACTTCGCCTGGGATAACCAGTCGGGTTTCTTCAGCAGCCAGGGCATGACCAACTTCATTGGTCGTAACGACTTCGTCAACCCGGTGTTCTCCGATCCGACCTGGGGTGTGTCCGACCAGGACATGTTCGACCGTGGTCTGGTCGAACTCAAGGCGCGGGAAAACGGCAAGCCGTTCTATGCCTTGCTGCAGACCCTGTCCAACCACACGCCATACGCCTTGCCGACGCCATTGCCGGTCGAGCGCGTGACCGATCGTGGCAGCCTGAACGAGCATTTGACCGCCATGCGTTACGCGGACTGGGCGCTCGGTCAGTTCTTTGAAAAGGCCCGCAAGGAGCCTTACTTCAAGGAAACCCTGTTTGTCATCGTCGGCGACCACGGTTTCGGCAACGAGCGCCAGATCACCGAAATGGACCTGGGCCGCTTCAACGTGCCGATGCTGATGATTGCACCGGGCATCCAGGACAAATTCGGCAAACTTGACCACACGGTGGGCACGCAGATCGACATCGTACCGACCATCATGGGTCGCATCGGTGGCGAAGTGCGTCATCAGTGCTGGGGGCGTGACCTGCTCGACCTGCCGGAAGGCGACACCGGTTTTGGCGTGATCAAACCGTCGGGCAGCGAACAGACCACGGCCATTGTCACGGTGGATCAGATTCTGGTCTTGCCGAAGGAAAAGGAAATGGAGCCGAAGATGTATCAGTACGAACTGGGCGCGACACCTCGCGCCGAGATCGTTCCGAATGCACCTCGCACTGCCGAGCTGAAACTCAAGCTCGAAGCGTTCCTGCAAACGGCGACCAAGAGCCTGATCGACAACACCGCCGGTGTCGTTGACGGCAAGCCGGACTGAGCGTTGACGCAATAAAAAAGAGGCCCTTCAAGGGCCTCTTTTTTTTGCCTGTCAGATCTTTATATCTTGCCGAGTAACAGCAAAATCAACAGCACCACCAACACCACGCCGATGATACCCGACGGGCCATAACCCCAACTTCTGGAATGAGGGAAGACCGGCAGACCACCTACCAGCAGGAGGATCAGAATAATGATTAGTATTGTGCCCATGTCTATTTCCTTGTCGGAAGTGTTCTGAAATTGCCTGGTGTTAATTGTCAGCTGGACTGCAATAAACCCGAGCTGCTTGTAAATTCCGACTGGTGCACTTGAAAGAAAATTCCAAGTTTTTTTAATGTATTTCGAAGAAAGGCTTATTTCGTTTTCAGGGGCCTGGTTGATTCAGGCGCGCTCGCGGTTTGATTGCGCCATTCAGCAATCTGATGGAGCGTGGGTCGGGCAAGGTCCTTCGCTACACTCGACGCATCTTCCCCGGAACAACAAGGCTGTTTGCTATGCAAAATCGCATGATGATCACTGGCGCGGGCTCGGGCCTGGGTCGCGAAATCGCGCTGCGCTGGGCACGTGAAGGCTGGCAACTGGCTTTGTCGGATGTCAGCGAACCCGGTCTGCAGGAAACCCTGAAGCTGGTTCGCGAAGCCGGCGGCGATGGCTTTATCCAGCGTTGCGACGTGCGCGATTACAGTCAGCTGACTGCGTTCGCCCAAGCCTGTGAAGTCAAGCTCGGCGGCATCGATGTCATCGTCAACAACGCCGGTGTTGCCTCGGGCGGGTTCTTCAGCGAACTGTCCCTGGAGGACTGGGACTGGCAGATCGCGATCAACCTGATGGGCGTGGTCAAGGGTTGCAAGGCGTTCTTGCCGCTGCTGGAAAAAAGCAAAGGCAAGATCATCAACATCGCGTCGATGGCCGCCCTGATGCAAGGCCCGGCGATGAGCAACTACAACGTGGCCAAGGCCGGTGTAGTTGCTTTGTCCGAAAGCCTGCTGATCGAACTGGCGCACCAGGAAGTTGGCGTGCATGTGGTGTGCCCGTCGTTCTTCCAGACCAACCTGCTAGACTCTTTCCGTGGTCCGACACCCGCCATGAAAGCGCAGGTTGGCAAGTTGCTGGAAAGTTCGCCGATTAGTGCGGCCGACATTGCCGACTACATCTATCAGCACGTCGCCGCTGGCGAATTCATGATCCTGCCCCACGAACAGGGCCGTATGGCCTGGGCGCTGAAGCAGAAGAACCCGCAACTGCTCTACGACGAAATGACCCTTATGGCCGATAAAATGCGCGCCAAGGCCAAACAGACCGCAGGCTGAACTTGCCCGCGCACAACGTCGCCGTTAGGGTGGCCGCCATCGGTCATCCTCGCGAGACGTTCGCATGCTCAATTACCTGTGGTTTTTTCTTGCCGCGCTGTTCGAAATCGCCGGCTGCTTTGCCTTCTGGATGTGGTTACGCCAAGGCAAAAGCGTCTGGTGGGTGGTGCCGGCGCTGCTCAGCCTGACCTTGTTCGCGCTGCTGCTGACCCGTGTCGAGGCGAGCTACGCGGGGCGGGCTTATGCCGCCTACGGTGGCATCTACATCATTGCGTCGATTGGCTGGCTGGCCGTAGTCGAACGGATTCGCCCGCTCGGCTCTGACTGGATCGGCGTGGCGCTGTGTGTGATCGGCGCAAGCGTCATCCTGTTCGGCCCGCGTTTTTCCGCTGCCTGAAGCAAAGCCACGGTTTGTAAGACGTTTCCTTAAGAGGTGTTCGCCTTGCGCTGTAGGGCGGGACTGTTTTGCCCTCGTCGCATTGAAGGCCCGCCGTGTGCCGGGCATCTTCAGGGTTCGATAACCCTGAAGGACGAATGCCATGCTTGTACTCAGCCGCGTTGTGGGCGAAATGATTTCCATCGGTGACGACATTTCGGTGCGTATTGTCGCCGTCAACGGCAACACGGTGCGCTTCGGCGTCGACGCGCCGCAAAGCGTCAATGTGCACCGTGCTGAAGTCTACAAGCGCATCCAGGTCAAACTGGCAAAAACCAAAGGGCGATGAAGGCGTCAGTCGAACAGATGCTTGGGCACGTCGTGCTTGAGCATCAACTGGCATTGCTCGCTTTCCGGGTCGAAGACAATCAGCGCCTGACCTTTGGTCAGGGCCTGGCGAACACGCAATACGCGGGTTTCCAGCGGCGTGTCATCGCCGTTATCGGTGCCGTCACGGGTCACGAAGTCCTCGATCAGGCGGGTCAGGGTGTCGACTTCAAGTTGGTCGTGGGGAATCAGCATAGGCACCTCGGCTAAACAATGGCGCGATGCTACGGCGAATGATGGGTGGCGGCTAGTCTGGACCCGATGTGTTGCCTGGGCTGACGTCTTCGCGGGCAAGCCTCGCTCCTACAGGTTTCGCGTTGATCACATTACTTCGGATCGACGCAAAGTCTGTAGGAGCGAGGCTTGCCCGCGAAGGCGTCAGCCCAGGCAATGAAAATTCCGGATCAGCTATCCGACCGCTGCCCCACCAGGCTATCCACCGAAGGCACCCGCGTATCGCTTTCCATCTGCGTGTCATGTTCGATCTGATGACTGAACCGGTCCAGCGAACCTTTGGCCGGTTGCGCATCGCTGGCAAACACCGGCGGGCTGAGGATGTAGGTGCCGAGCAGGCGACTGAGCGCCGCAAGGCTGTCGATGTGGGTGCGTTCGTAGCCGTGAGTCGCGTCGCATCCGAAGGCGAGCAGGGCGGTGCGAATGTCATGGCCTGCGGTGACCGCCGAATGTGCATCGCTGAAGTAGTAGCGAAACAGGTCGCGGCGCACCGGCAACTCGTTGTCGCTGGCCAGTCGCAGCAGGTGCCGCGACAAGTGATAGTCATAAGGCCCGCCGGAATCCTGCATCGCCACGCTGACCGCATGTTCGCTGGAGTGCTGGCCGGGCGCGACCGGGGCGATGTCGATGCCGACGAATTCGCTGACGTCCCACGGTAATGCCGCCGCCGCACCGCTGCCGGTTTCCTCGGTGATGGTGAACAGCGGATGACAGTCGATCATCAGCTCTTCGCCACTGTCGACGATCGCTTTAAGTGCCGCCAGCAGCGCGGCAACGCCGGCCTTGTCGTCGAGGTGCCGGGCGCTGATGTGGCCGCTTTCGGTGAACTCTGGCAACGGGTCGAACGCGACGAAATCGCCGACGCTGATCCCCAGGGAATCGCAATCGGCGCGGGTCGCGCAGTACGCATCGAGGCGCAGTTCGATGTGATCCCAGCTGATCGGCATCTCGTCCACGGCGGTGTTGAACGCATGCCCGGACGCCATCAACGGCAACACGCTGCCACGGATCACGCCGTTGTCGGTAAACAGGCTGACGCGGCTGCCCTCGGCGAAACGGCTGGACCAGCAGCCAACTGGCGCCAGAGTCAGGCGACCGTTGTCTTTCACTGCGCGAACGGCGGCGCCGATGGTGTCGAGGTGGGCGGAAACGGCGCGGTCGGGGCTGTTTTTCTTGCCTTTAAGCGTGGCGCGAATGGTGCCGCGGCGAGTCATCTCGAAAGGAATGCCCAGCTCTTCAAGCCGCTCGGCGACGTAACGCACGATGGTGTCGGTGAAACCGGTCGGGCTCGGAATGGCGAGCATTTCCAGAAGGACTTTTTGCAGGTAGTTGAGGTCGGGTTCGGGGACTTTATGGGTCATGGAAACTCCTGATGAGTTGAGCGCATCGATGGTTTCGATGAGGGTAATTTGCGGTGTCTGTGAGGCCGTCTTCGCGGGCAAGCCTC
>NZ_AKJI01000142.1:0-5461 GCF_000282415.1 Pseudomonas sp. GM60 | reverse complement strand
ACCGAGTCGCCCCTTTCGCGGGCAAGCCTCGCTCCTACAGAGGATCACGGTGCTTTGTAGGAGCGAGGCTTGCCCGCGAAGAGGCCCGCCCGAACACCTCAAATGTCAGATCAGATCTCCGGCGTCCAGGTCACCCCAAACATCCACGCCCGACCTTCCTCGCGATACCCATACTGACTGCCGTCATGGCTGTACAACGCCCGGCTGTAACCCTTGTCCAGCAGGTTATCAACCTTCAGCTCAAGCTTGATCTCACGATTCAGCTCCCAACTGCTGCGCAGCCCCAGCAACGCATACCCGCCTAACGGCTGCCGATTGTCCTCATCGTCAAAGCTACTGCTCACCGCTTGCCAACTGGCGCCGAGACCCAGTCGATCAAACTGTCGATCCAGATCCAGGCTCAACGTCCGCCGTGCACGACGCGCCAGGGTGTGCCCGCTGTCGCGATCCCGCGGGTCGATGAACGCCACGCCAAGGTTACTCTGCCAACCGAACAGCTCCTGCTTCAACGCCGCTTCAAACCCGTTGATCCGTGCCGAGGCGACGTTTTGCGGGCGGTCGTTGCTGCCGAAGATAATCGCGTCCTTGAGATCGGTGCGATACAGCGAGGCTTCGAGGCGGCTGTTTTCGGTTAGCTGACTGCGCCATTGCAGCTCGTAGCTTTTCGAGGTTTCAGGCTTCAGGTCCGGATTGCTGAAATCCGGGTAATACAAGTCGTTGAAAGTCGGTGCGCGAAAGCCTTCGCTGTAGGTCAGCAGCACATCGTTATCCGGGTTCAACGGCAGGGTGAAGGTGCCGCTCCAGCTGTTCTGGCTGCCGAACTGCTGGTTCTGGTCGCGGCGCAAGCCCAGTTCCGTGGAGAAGCTGTCGGTCTGATAGCGATGCTGGATAAACGCCGAGCGGTTCCAGCGACTGTCCTCGTCGAATGCGGTGCTGCTGTTGATGCGGTCTTCGTACCAATCACCGCCGAGGATCAGGCTGTTGCGCGCGTCGAGCGTCAGGTCGTTCTGCCAGTTCACCGAGTCTCGGTAGGTGTTGAACACGCTGCGTTCATCGCTGAGCTTGTCGAAGGTCTGCTCGCGGTTTTCGCTGTGGCCGAACTCAACGCGGGTTTTCCACCGGTCGTTGATGCGCGCATCGAGGTAACTGCTGAGGCTGCTCACCGTGAATTCGTTGTAAGGCTGCTGCTGGACCGACTCGAAGGTGGTGGTATCGAAGCGGCCGAACGGGTTGTCGAACGCGCTTTTGCCTCGGTTATCCAGCAAGTTGGCGCCGATTTCGAGGTCGTCGGTGAGGGCGTGACTCAGGCTCAGGCTCACCGACTTGTTGCGATACTCATCGTGATCACCATCGCTGGGGTAGGACGCGTGGGTGCGATTGATCCCGGCCGTTTCATCGAGACTGGCGCCCAGGTTGAAGCGGGTTTGCTCATCGCCACCGGACACGCCAAGGCTGCGCTCCCACGTCTGGTTGCTGCCAAAACCCATGTGCAGACGCGGTTGCAGGCCTTGTTCGGTGCCACGACGGGTAAAAATCTGGATCACCCCGCCAATCGCATCGCTGCCATAAATCACCGAGCGGGAGCCGCGCAGCACTTCCACGCGCTCGACTTGCTCGATGTTGATGTGTTGCAGGTTGCTGTCGCCGGAAGTCGAGTTGCCGATGCGTTGACCGTCCACCAGCACCAGGCTATGAGCGGATTTGGTGCCGCGAATGTAAACCCCCGGCAAGCTGCCGCGCCCACCGGTCTGCCCGACTTGCACACCCGGCACGCGACGCAGCAGGTCGGTGACGCTACCCGGTTGCAGGCGGTCGATGTCGTCTCGGGTGAACACGGTGTTGGCGGCGCTGCTGTCGTTGCGCGCTTCGACCTGGCGGTTGGCGCTGATCAGCACGTCGGGCAGCTTCAGGGCTTGATCGCGTTCGAAAGTGTCGGCCAGGAGCGGGCCGGACGGCAGAAGGGTCAGCGTCAGGGCTAGGCGGGAGAAATTCATCGGTAATCCGTAGCAAACACGGGACTTGTAGGAGCGAGGCTTGCCCGCGAAGAGGTCATAACATTCAACATTTATGTTGACTGTTAGATCGACTTCGCGGGCAAGCCTCGCTCCTACAGGGGGAGGGGTTACTGAGCTAGCAGTTGCAGGCGTTCGCGGATCGAGGCCTCGATCCCGGCCTCATCCAGCCCGCACTCGGCCAGCATTTGCGCGGGCTTGGCGTGTTCGACGTAAAGGTCCGGCAAGCCCAGGTGCAGCACCGACTTGAGGATGTTCTCGCGGGCGAGGAATTCGCTGACCGCGCCACCGGCGCCGCCCATGATCGCGTTCTCTTCGATGGTCACCAGCAACTCATGGTTGCCGGCGATTTCGCGAACCAGCTCTTCATCCAGCGGTTTGACGAAACGCATGTCGACCACGGTGGCATCCAGCGTCTCGGCGACTTTCAGCGCCTCGGCCAATTGCACGCCGAACACCAGCAGGGCGACTTTGCTGCCCTGACGGCGAACCACGCCTTTGCCGATTTCGATTGGCTGCAGGTCTTTCTCGATCGTTGCGTTCGGGCCGTTGCCGCGCGGGTAACGCACCGCCGCCGGGCCGTTGTACAGATGGCCCGTGGTGAGCATTTTGCGCAGTTCGTTTTCGTCGCTCGGGGTCATCACCAGCATGCCGGGGATGCAACGCAGGAACGACAGGTCGAAACTGCCGGCGTGCGTCGGGCCGTCTTCGCCGACCAGGCCGGCGCGGTCGATGGCGAACAAGACGTCGAGGTTTTGCACCGCCACATCGTGAACAAGCTGATCGTAGCCGCGTTGCAGGAACGTCGAGTAGATCGCCACCACCGGTTTCGCGCCTTCACAGGCCATACCCGCCGCGAAGGTGACGGCGTGCTGTTCGGCAATCGCCACATCGAAATAGCGCAGCGGGAAACGCTCGCTGAAGGCCACCAGGTCGGAGCCTTCTTTCATCGCCGGGGTGATGCCCACCAAGCGTGGATCGGTCGCGGCCATGTCGCACAGCCATTCGCCGAACACACCGGAATACTTCGGACCGCTGGCTTTTTTCGGCGCAGCGGCCGGAGCGTCCAGCGGTTCGAGTTTGGTGATGGCGTGGTAACCGATCGGGTCGACTTCCGCCGGGGCGAAGCCTTTGCCTTTCTTGGTGACGATGTGCAGGAACTGCGGGCCTTTGAGATCGCGCATGTTGCGCAGGGTGGCGATCAGGGTCGGCAGGTCGTGGCCATCGATCGGGCCGATGTAGTTCCAGCCCAGCTCTTCGAACAGCGTGCCGGGAACCAGCATGCCTTTGGCGTATTCTTCGGTGCGACGGGCGATTTCCCAGGCGCCGGGCAGGCGCGACAGGACCTTTTTGCTGCCTTCACGCATGCTCGCGTAGGTGCGGCTGGAAAGGATTTTCGCAAGGTAGTTCGACAAGCCGCCGACGTTGCGCGAGATCGACATGTCGTTGTCGTTGAGGATCACCAGCATGTTGGCGTCCACTTCCGGCGCGTGGTTCAGCGCTTCGAACGCCATGCCGGCGGTCAGTGCGCCGTCGCCGATCACGGCAATCGCCTTGCGATCACTGTTCTGCAGGCGGGCGGCAATGGCCATGCCCAGCGCTGCGCTGATCGAGGTGCTGGAGTGGCCGACGCCAAAGGTGTCGTACTCGCTCTCGGAACGACGCGGGAAGGCGGCGACGCCGTCCTTCTGGCGCAGGGTGCCCATGCGCTCGCGACGGCCGGTGAGGATCTTGTGCGGATAGGCCTGATGACCCACGTCCCACACCAGCCGGTCGTCCGGGGTGTCGAAGACGTAATGCAACGCGATGGTCAGCTCGATGACGCCCAGGCCGGCACCGAAATGCCCGCCGGTCTGACCGACCGTGTAGAGCAATTCCAGGCGCAACTCATCGGCCAGGGTTTCCAGCTCGGCTTCGCCTAACCGGCGCAGGCCGTCCGGCGTGTTGGCACGGTCGAGCAGGGGCGTGGTCGGGCGCTTGCGGGGAATCTCATGAAACGTCGTGGGCATCAGGCGAATCGTTATAGGTATAGAAGAGGCGGCAGTTTACCTGATGCATCGGCCCCTGCCCACGCGTTGCTCTTTTTTGGCGGATACGCTGTCAGCTGCGCCGTTCGACGATATACCGGGCCAAATCGCGCAATGGCTCGGCGGCCGCGTCAAACGGTCGCAGCGCATGCAGGGCCTGATCGCGCAGTTCCAGCGCGTAGGCTTTGGCTGCATCGAGGCCGAGCAGGGCCGGGTAGGTCGGTTTGTCGCGCGCGATGTCGGCGCCCTGGCGTTTGCCGAGGGTTTCGGTATCGCTTTCGACGTCGAGAATGTCGTCCTGCACCTGGAAGGCGAGGCCGATGGCCTGTGCATAAGTCTGCAAGGACTTCAGTTCGTCTTTCTCGGCCCGGCCGCTGGCGAGGGCGCCGAGTTTGACGCTGACCTCGATCAGCGCGCCGGTCTTGTGCCGATGCATGTATTCCAGGGCTTTCTGATCGAGTTTCAAGCCGACCGAACCGAGGTCGATGGCTTGGCCGCCGACCATGCCGGCCGGCCCTGCTGCCAACGCCAATGCGCTGACCATTTGCAGGCGGATCTCAGCGTCCGACGTGCTCAGGCGCGGGTCGAGCAGGGCGCTGAAGGCCAGGCTCTGCAAACCGTCACCGGCGAGAATCGCGCAGGCTTCATCGAATTTTTTGTGGGTGGTCGGCTGGCCGCGACGCAGATCGTCGTCGTCCATCGCCGGCAAATCGTCGTGCACCAGCGAATAAGCGTGGATCAGTTCCACGGCGCAGGCGGCGCCGTTGGCTTGCTCGGGCTTGCCGCCCAGCGCTTCGCACGCTGCGTAGGCCAGCAGAGGGCGCACGCGCTTGCCGCCGTTCATCACGCTGTAGCGCATGGCTTCGTAGAGCCGCGCGAGTTCCGGGCTTGGTGCGTTGAACAGGGTTTCCAGTGCCGCGTTGACGCGGGCCTGGCTCGTCGCCGAATACGCTGCAATCATTCTGGTTGATCCGCGTCGAAGGGTTCCTCGGCGAGCTCGCCATCACGTTCGAGCAGCACTTGAACCTTCTGCTCGGCCTGGGCCAGCGCTGCCTGGCAATCACGGGTCAGACCGATGCCTTGCTCGAAAGCCGTCAGCGAGTCTTCCAGCGACAGTTCGCCGTTCTCCAGTCGCTCTACCAGCGTTTGCAGGTCGGCGAGGGATTGTTCGAAATCCAGTGCAGCTTTTTTGCGGGCCATGGCGGCGATTTCCGGTTGACGTTAAACCGGCGCGACACTAGCAGACATGGGGGTTATGGGCAAATGAGGGCATTGTCTGTTGTGCGGTTGGTTGGGGGGATATCCGTTTTTGCTGTAACGGCTTCTATTGGTTCCGCCCTTACGGCGGGTCACTTGGAGAAGCGCCAAGTAACCAAGCGCTTTTGCCCCTTTCGTTCGGTGCCTCGCTGTGGCTCGGCATGC
>NZ_AKJI01000141.1:0-1086 GCF_000282415.1 Pseudomonas sp. GM60 | reverse complement strand
CCAAAAGCGGACGGTCAGTGACCCGCAAGCACGGCAACGAATCCACTTCCCCGTTTGCGGCGATTCGTCACTCTGGCAACCCCATGCCGCCGCTCACTGGTTCAGGAACTCGATGACAGCAGCGGCGAACAGTTCTGATTGATCAAGCATGACGAAGTGAAAACTGTCGTCAATGCGTCGCAAGCTGATGTTTGGGGTCGAGACATAGGCGTTCCGGTACATTGCATCAACGTTGGAAGCATCTATGCCGTAAAGCGGGTCGTAGGCATAGACAACCTCGACCGGCACCTTAATGCGTTCAAGCTCAGGCCGCAGGTCAGTAACCATCAGTTCATACATGGCATCGGCCACGGTCTTTCGGTCCGAGCTTATCCCCGCTGCGGCCAAACCTGGCCTGAACGCTTCAGTTTTGACGAGACGGGCGATGGATGCATGCTGCATCGCTTCGGCCTGCTCAGGTGTTGCCGCTAACATCGCATCGCGCATCGCAGCAGCATGCGGGGTGGCCGTTTCACTGGTAGCCGAGGGGGCGATCAGCAACGTATAAAAAGGCAGTGCATCGACAATCATCAGGGGGCCAACCTGGTCGGGATGACGAGCACCAAGCATCAGTGCCACCTCACCACCCAACGAATGACCGATGATGACCGGCGCCTCGATGCGCTGGCTGCGGATATATTCAGCAATCGCCTCGGCTGTAGGCGCTGCTACTTTCCCTTCTGGATCGGATGCGGCAGGCGAGCCGGCAAAGCCAGCTACCTGTACGAGATGGAGACGGTGGGTCTGTCGCAATCTGGAGGCCAAATCAGCCCATACTTCGTAGGACGATGCCAATCCTGGAATCAATATAATGTCTGTTCCCGAGCCTTCGACCAGCACAGAGATACGCCCCTGTTTGACCGTCACTGGCGACAGGGACTCAGACAGGGCTGGCGATGCCGACACCAGGGACAAAGTGGCGCCGATCACGCCGACGAGTGAGCTTAAGGGGTTCATAGCCATTCCTTTGACCGAAAAAATGTTGCCACTATATAACGATAACGGCACACGAAGGCGCGAGAAAACTATCCCCCCGCCTGCAATCCG
>NZ_AKJI01000140.1:0-6674 GCF_000282415.1 Pseudomonas sp. GM60 | reverse complement strand
AGGCGAGCTAACGCTCGGCCTGATGAGTGGTGAAAATCAAAAGCGTGCGTGCCCCCTGTAGGAGCCGGCTTGCCGGCGAAAAACGTCTGGGCAACGCGTTTGTTCAGACAGCCCGCGTTATCGTTGACACCTACAGCCCGGGGAACCCATGGGCTATTCTGCTGCCAACCGAAGTATCGACCGAATGACATCAAGGAGCTTTGCATGCGGACTCTCGAACTGGCCGGCATCAACGTACCGGTTATCGGCCAGGGCACCTGGCGCATGGGTGAAGATCGCGCTCGACACCGCGAGGAAGTCGCCGCGTTGCGCCTGGGCATCGAGTTGGGCATGACCTTGATCGACACCGCAGAAATGTATGGCGAAGGGGGCGCCGAGAAAGTCGTCGGCGAAGCCATTGCCGGCCTGCGCGACAAGGTGTTTCTGGTCAGCAAGGTGTATCCGCACAACGCCAGCCGCAAGGGCATCCCCGAGGCCTGCGAACGCAGCCTGCGGCGGTTGAACACCGATTACATCGATTTATACCTGCTGCACTGGCGCGGTCAGTACCCCCTTGAAGAAACCGTTGAGGCATTCGAACGCCTGCGCGAGGCCGGCAAGATCGGCCGTTGGGGCGTGTCCAATTTCGACGTGGATGACCTGCAAGAACTGGCCTCCCCGGCCTGCGCCACCAATCAAGTGCTCTACAACCTTGAGGAGCGTGGAATAGAATTTGATTTACTGCCGTGGAGCCAACAGCATCGTCAGCCATTGATGGCGTACTGTCCCATCGGCCAGAGCGGGAGTTTGCTCGCTCACCCGACGCTAAAGCAGGTGGCCGCCCGTCACGCGGCGACACCGGCCCAGGTAGCCTTGGCATGGATTCTGCGGCAGGATGGAGTCATTGCCATCCCCAAGGCGGTCCGACCTGAGCATGTGCAACTGAATGCGCATGCCGCGCAATTGAAGCTTGTAGCCGGGGATCTGGAGGCGCTGGACCACGCGTTTCACGCGCCACACCGCAAACAGCGACTGGCCATGGTCTGAGCCATCGCGGTTCTGTCAGAGGGCTTCTCATGAGAAGCACCGATCAGCTCGACGTCTTTGATCTGCAACGCTTTCTACGGGCGCAGGACCCGGTATTCGAACGGGTGAAAAACGAGCTCGTTGCGGGCCGCAAGCGCAGTCACTGGATGTGGTTCATCTTTCCGCAATTCATCGGCCTGGGCGGCAGCGAAATGTCGCAACGATATGCCATTCACTCGGGAGAGGAGGCTTCGGCGTACCTCAAGCATGCGCAGCTGGGCCCACGGCTGCGCACCTGCACGCAGTTGGTGCTGGATATTCCGGAACGCTCCATCATCGAAATTTTCGGCCATCCGGACAACCTGAAGTTCCGCTCGTCGATGACCTTGTTCGCGCAGTTCGCCCCGGATGACAGCCTGTTCCAGCAAGCGCTGATGCGGCACTTCCATGGGATTCCGGATGACTGGACGTTATCGCTGCTGGACTCAAAACAGGCCCAACTGCCCCCCAATCAGGGTTGAGAAATCGTCATCCACGAACGGCAGAATCGCATCCGCCACCGGTTGCAGTTGCCGGGTGACGTAGTGGTCGTAATCGATCGGCGCGCTGTGGATCTCCAGCGGCTCGGGCCCGGCGACGGTGATCACGTAGCTGATCCAGCCACCGTTCTGGTATTGCCGCGGACGGCCCTGTTGATCGTTGTAGTCGTCGGCGATCCGCGCCGCGCGGACATGCGGCGGCACGTTGCGCTCATAGTCATCCAGGGTCCGGCGCAAGCGCTTGCGGTAGATCAGGCGATCATCGAACTCGCCCGCCAGGGTCTTGCGCACGTACTCGCGGACATAATCCTGATAGGGCTGGCGATGGAAGATCCGCGTGTACAGCTCTTGCTGGAATTGCCGGGCCAGCAGCGACCAGTCGGTGCGCACGGTTTCCAGCCCCTTGTAGACCATCTCGTCGCTGCCGTCGTCACGCGTGACCAGCCCGGCATAACGCTTCTTGCTGCCCTCCTCCGCACCGCGAATGGTCGGCATCAGAAAGCGCTTGTAGTGGGTTTCGAACTGTAACTCCAATGCGCTTTGCAGCCCGTACTCCTCTTGCACATGCACGCGCCACCACTGATTGACGTGATCCACCAGCGCGTGGCCGATCTGCGCCGCTTCCTGCTGACCGTGGGCGCGGCGCAGCCAGACAAACGTCGAGTCGGTATCGCCATAGATCACCGTGTGCCCCTGGGCTTCGATCAGTTGGCGGGTACGCAGCATGATTTCGTGCCCGCGCAACGTGATCGACGAGGCCAGACGCGTATCGAAGAAACGGCAACCGCTGGAACCGAGCACGCCGTAGAAGGCGTTCATGATGATCTTCAGCGCCTGGGACAACGGTGCGTTGTGTTCGCGCTTGGCGGTTTCGCGGCCCTCGGCGACCCGGGCGACAATGACCGGCAGGCAGTGCCGGGTTCTGGAAAAACGCGCCCCGCGAAAACCGGGCACGGACTCGCTGTCCTCGGGATGCTTGAGCCCTTCGATCAGGCCCACCGGGTCGATTAGGAAGGTGCGGATGATCGATGGATAGAGGCTTTTGTAGTCGAGCACCAGCACCGATTCGTACAGGCCCGGCTGCGAGTCCATGACAAATCCGCCGGGGCTGGCCTGTGCAGGCTTGCTGCCGAGGTTGGGCGCAACGAAACCCTGGCGGTGCATCAGCGGCATGTACAGGTGCGTGAAGGCCGCCACCGAACCGCCGCTGCGATCCGCCGGCAAACCGGTCACGCTGGCCCGCTCCAGCAGGAAAGTGAGCAATTGGGTCTTGGCGAAAATCCGCGTGACCAGTTCGCAGTCCTTGAGGTTGTAAGTGGCGAGCGCCGGTTTGTCCTCGGCGAACATGCGGTTGATTTCGTCCATGCGCTGGTACGGCGTGCTGATCGCCTTGCCTTCGCCGAGCAGGGTTTGCGCGACGTTTTCCAGGCTGAACGATGGAAAACTCCAGGTCGCCGAGCGCAGGGATTCGATGCCGTCGATGATCAATCGCCCGGCGGCCGAGGCGAAGTAATGGTTGCGGCTGCCGTGCTCGCGCCACTGCATTTCCTCACCGCCGCGCCCCAGTTTCAGCGGCACAGCCAGGCGTCGGGCGTGTTCGTGAAGCACGCGCAAATCGAACTGCACGACGTTCCAGCCAATGATCGCGTCAGGGTCGTGCCGGGCGAACCATTCGTTGAGCTTTTTCAGCAGCAGGGTGCGCGACTCGCAATACTCGAGCTGGAAGTCGACCTTGCTGTCGTCGCCGTTGGGCGGGCCGAGCATGTACACCTGGCGCTCGCCGCAGCCTTCCAGCGCGATGGAATACAGATCGCCCTGAGCGGTGGTTTCGATGTCCAGGGACACCAGCCTGAGCGTCGGTCGATAGTCGGGATCGGGTTTCATCTGCGCGTCGAGCAGCAGGCCTTCGGCATCAGGTGTGCCACCGAAGATCACCGGCGCGGTGATGAAGCGCTCCATCATGTAGCGTTCCGGTGGGCGTACGTCGGCCTCGAACATCTCGACGCCGGCCTTGCGCAGCGCGGTTTCCAGGCGCATCAGCTGACCGTGTTGCTGGCAATACAGGCCGAGCACCGGGCGATGCTCGAAATCCAGCAGGGCCAGGGGTTTGAGCTCGACGTTTTTTTCGCCGTGCAGCACCTGTTCAGCCTGCTCGCGCTGCTCGGCGGGGATGAACGCCACCGACGGTTGATGCGGCAGGCGAATACGCTGGGGACCGGTGTCGGTCGCCAGCCAGAACTCGACTTCCGTACCGGCCGGGGTATCGCGCCAATGCCGGGTCAGGACGAAGCCCCGCTGTAAATCCACCACTGCAACCTCACCTCTGATTCAGAGCGCAATTCTACGCGGCATTCCCGCCAATAGCAGTGAACGCCTGCTCTGGAATGCGATCCCTTGTAGGAGCTGGCTTGCCAGCGATGGACTCCAACCCACCGCGTTTAACCAGTCAGCACGCGTTATCGTTGACGACCATCGCTGGCAAGCCAGCTCCTACAGGTCGGTGGTGTGTTCGAAAATGTGAGGTTTATCGAAGAAAAACGGCTGAATGACGTTTTTTGCGCGTTATCTGCCGTTTTCTGCCTTGCCCTCGGCGCTCGGGTCTACGATTCTTCAAGAACAACGACAACACCCGAGAAGCCACCATGAAAACCGTCGCCCAACTGCTCAAGTTGAAAGATCAGAAAAATCAGGAAGTGCACCAGATCAAACCCGATCATATGGTGCTCGAAGCACTGATGAAGATGGCCGAGAAGAACGTCGGTGCCTTGCTGGTGGTAGAGAATGACGAAGTGCTGGGCATCATCAGTGAACGTGATTACGCACGCAAACTGGTGCTGCATGGCCGCTCTTCCGTGGGCACGCCGGTGCGCGACATCATGGTGTCGCCCGTCATCACCGTAGACACCCATCAAACCGTCGATACGTGCCTGGGCATCATGTCTGACAGGCGCCTGCGCCACCTGCCGGTGGTGGAGAACGGCAAGTTGATCGGCTTGCTGTCGATCGGCGACCTGGTCAAGGAAGCGATTGCGGAACAGGCAGAACTGATCCGCCAGCTGGAGCAGTACATTCGCGGCGAGTAATGCGAGCCCTGTAGGAGCCGGCTTGCTGGCGATAGCGTCCTATCAGACCATAAATATGTCGCCTGAAGCACCGCCATCGCCAGCAAGCCGGCTCCTACAGGGGTCATCGCTGTTCAGGACGGCCAATGCCGCGCAAAAACCGGTGCCAACGTCGGGTGCCGGTCGATTCGCTCAAGCCAGGCGGAAAAACCGGGCCGGGCACTGCGCAAATGCTCCCGGGTGCCCGCCCACCGCGAGATCACCGCCGCCAATACATCCAGCGCACCGGGCGTCTCATCGCCCAGGTACAACTCGCCCGAGAACTGATCGGCAAACACCTCCCAACTCCAGTGCAACCGCTCGCGAGCGCCGGCCATGAGGTTGTCCCGCGAGGGTTTGTCCGCCACGAGCAACCAGCGCTCGGGGTAATCGATGATGCCGATCGCCGCATAACAATTGGTGACGATGTACACCAGCCCCCGGATCGCCTGATCGCGCTCGGCGGCGTCTTTCGGCAGCAGTTTCGACTTGGGAAACGTCAACCCGAGATGAATCAAAATCGCCGCACTTTCGGTGAGAACGCTGCCGTCAGGCAGTTGCAGGGTCGGAATCTGCTTCAGCGGGTTGATCTTCTCCAACGCGTGGGCCGCCTCGGTGGATAACTCGACGTCGATGAAGCGGTAAGGAATCTCGCACAGCTCCAACGCGGCTTCGATGGCGGCGGCGCCGGAGTTCTGGTGTCCGTATAGCTGATACATATCGCGCTCCTGGCGAGACGAACAGGTAGTCGGTAGACGAGCGGGCAAAGGTCACGTTCCCTGCCATTTGGCGGATCGATGCAGGTAAGATGCGCGATCCCGGGGCACTCTTCTAATACCCCCGCAGTACACTTCAAGGAAAGAACATGCGCCAACAGGATGGCCAACGCGCCGCACTTTTTCGTACCGTCGGTTTCATTCTGGCCTGCCTGGCGCTAAGTGCCTGCTCGCCAAGCGACCACTCGTCATCGGCCAGTCTAGCCGGTGAACAAGGGCGTGGCGGGGCCATGCTGGCCTATGAACACGAATTGCAGCTGTTGCTGCCCCAGGCAGAAATCGCCCCGCGTTTACAGGCCACCCGTGAGGCGTGCGAAACCGCACGCTTCGGTGCCTGCAATGTCTTGCGTATCGAGCAAGGCGCCAGCCGCGCCGACATCACCTTGCGCATTGCCCCTGCCGGCGTCGAGCCGTTGGTGGCGATGGCCGCCGAGGGTGGCGAACTGGGTCAGCGGATCACCAGCGCCGAAGACCTCGCCGATGCCGTGGACGACACCCGCCGACGCCAGGAACGACTCAAGGCTCAACAGCAGCGCCTGGATGAACTGGCGACCCGCAAAGACATCAGCGTCACCGATCTGATCACCCTGAGCAAAGAGCAGGCCGGGATCGAAAACGATCTGCAAGCCCTGGCGCAGATTGCCGCCGGGCACCAGCGGCGTCTCGACACCAATCGGGTCACGTTGTCGTTCCTGCCGACCGGTGCCAGCAGTCGCTCGTCGCACTTGAGCCAGGCGTTCAGCAACTTGCTCGACAACCTGGCCGAAGGCGCCGCCGATGCACTGGAAAAAACCAGTTACGCCCTGCCCTTCCTGATCCTCGCGTTCCCGCTGTTCATGCTGTGGGTCTGGTTGTGGCGCAAGTTTGTTCGGCGTCGGACCTGATCGCGCCACAAGCATTCAGTTATTTTTTTTTGGCCACTGCATCCAAATCGCTTTCCGCCGGGTAGTTCCTGTAGCAGCCCTTGTTACTGCGCAAGACGCCAGCTAACCCCCAAGCCCAACGCAATCCTCTGTAGGAGCCGGCTTGCCGGCGATGACGTCCGTCCCGTCAATGAAGGGTGGGACTGATCCACCGCTATCGCCGGCAAGCCGGCTCCTACAGGGATCTGGATTGTTTGCTGGATTGCTGCCCGTCTCGCCCCCCGTGTAAAACCACCCCCGGCCTGCCGACGGCAGAACCATCACGCCCACGCACGGGGCGTCAGCTGCTCCATCACTGCCGTCGATGTTCACCATCACGTCAATGAAGTT
>NZ_AKJI01000139.1:0-8287 GCF_000282415.1 Pseudomonas sp. GM60 | reverse complement strand
AACGAAAGGGGCAAGAGCGCTTTGGTTACTTTCGCGCTTTTCGAAAGTGACTCGCTGTAAGAGCGAAACCGCCAGCCGCCATCACCGAAGAAACGGATATGCCCACCATCCCGTCCACTCACCAGGCAGCTCCGCTCAATGCCCCCCCACAACCATATGACTAAACGGCGCCACATAAGCCTGCAACGTCACCAACCCCCCCACCAGAATCGCCAGAATGATGGAATGGAAGAACACATAACGCAGAATTTCCCCCTCATGCCCATACCAACGCGTAGCAGTGGAAGCCACCACGATCGATTGCGCATCGACCATCTTGCCCATGACCCCACCGGAACTGTTGGCAGCAGCCATCAACACCGGACTAAGCCCCAATTGCTCGGCCGTCACCCGCTGCAGCCCGCCGAACAGCACGTTGGACGCCGTGTCCGACCCAGTCAGCGCCACACCGAGCCAGCCGAGCAAGGTGCCAAACATCGGGTAAAAGATGCCCGTCGCAGCGAACGCCAGGCCCATGGTCGCGTCCAGCCCCGAATAGCGGGTGAGGAAACCGAGCGCGAGCATCGCGACGATGGTAATCAGCGAGTAACGCACGACCCAGATCGTGCGCAGATAGTGTTTGACCAACTGCGGGATGGAGTAACCCATCAACAGCCCGCCAAAGATCGCCGCCAGCAAGATGCCGCTGCCGGTGCTGGTCAGCCAGGTGAACTTGTAGACCGCGTCCTCGGTTTTAGGCGCAGGCACCACCGGCGGGACCTTTTCGATTTGCTGGTGGATCGTGCCGAAGGTGACGACCGGCGCAAAGATCGGGTTCGCTTCGCGCAGCGGTTTGCCTTGCGGATCGAGCTTGGCCGAGTGGGTCACGGGATCAATCGCCGGGCGGGTATCGAACAGGTTTTTGAAGCCTTGGGTGCCCCAGGCGAACACGAACACCGTGAGGATGATCCACGGCATCCACGCGCGCATGACCGCAGGCTTGGCATCACTGGCGAAGGTCGCGCTGGCGATGGGTTTCTCGTCATGCTCTTCGGCTATTTTGGAGTTGTCGACGCGCCCGGACAGCGCGGCGGAGGTGTGCACGGTCGCGGGTTTCCACACCTTGAGAAAACCGGTGAGGCAGGCCATGGAAATCAGCGCGGCGATCACGTCCACCAGCATCGGCCCGTGATAGTTGGAAACCAGGAACTGCGGCACGGCGAAACTGACCCCGGCGACCAGGATGGCCGGCCAGATTTCCAGCATCTTGCGCCACCCGGCAAAGGCCCAGATCAACCAGAACGGCACGATCACCGAGAAAAACGGCAATTGTCGGCCGACCATCATCGACAGTTCCATTTCGTCCAGGCCGGTCACTTTGGCCAGGGTAATGATCGGCGTGCCGAGGGCGCCGAACGCCACGGGCGCGGTGTTGGCGATCAACGCCAGGCCCGACGCCGCCAGCGGCGAGAAGCCCAGGCCAATCAGAATCGCGCCGGTCACTGCCACGGGTGTGCCGAAACCGGCAGCCCCTTCGAAGAAGGCACCGAAGCAGAAGGCAATCAGCAGCAGTTGCAGGCGGCGATCGTCGGTAATGCGTGCCAGCGAGTCCTGCAGCACTTTGAATGAGCCGTTTTCGGTAGTCAGCCGGTGCAGGAAGATGATGTTCAGCACAATCCAGCCGATCGGCAGCAAGCCGTTGGCGGCGCCGTAAAGGGCGGCCGAGCCTGCCATGTTCGCCGGCATGCCGAAGGCGAAAATCGCGATGACCAGCGCCGAGGCGAGGGCGAGCAAGGCCGCCAGATGGGCCTTGATGTGGAAAAAGGCCAGGGCTGCGAGCATCACCACGACCGGCACAGCGGCCATGATGGTTGATATGACCGGGTTGCCGAACGGATCGTAGATTTGCTGCCAGACCATGTTCCACCTCTGCTTTTTATTGTTGGGATTGCAGACCCCGAGGGGGCGGTGGCTTGTAGTATAGGTGGCATTACGCCGCTGTCTTGTGCCCCATAAATCACGCCTTTTGGCGGATGGGTCGAACTTGAAACAGGGGCTGCAGATCGCCTTTACTGGATTCAATCACCCGGAGGAACGCGATGATGACTGAGCGCCACATGGTTCATACGGAAACGCTGTCGAACGATTGCAGCATCAAGGTCAAGGCCGAGATCCTGCGAGACGGTTCGTTGGGAATGTTCATCGGGGTATACCGACCCGATGGCTCGGCCATTGAGGAGAATGATCACCCGGCGTTGCATTTTCTCGACATGGAGGCCGCGATGGAGTGGGGGATCGAGAAAGCCAAGGGTATCGGCAATGGGCAGCGGACGCTGTAGGGCCTGACTCTGGATGTGCGGTATGCCAGGCCCCGTGATAAAGGAGAGCTGACTGGCGGGCCTTGCCATAAAAAAGCCAAAAGAGTACAAATGTACTCCATGACGACTTTAACTCCCCGCCGTACTGCCATCCTGACGTTTATCCGTGATCGAATCGCGGAGCACGGTCAGTCCCCGAGCCTCGCTGAAATCAGCGAGGCCTTTGGTTTCGCCTCCCGCAGCGTGGCGCGAAAGCATGTGCTGGCGCTGACCGAAGCCGGTTTTATCGAGGTCAATCCGCATCAGGCCCGAGGCATTCGTTTGCTCGGGCAACCGGCGCGCCCCGAGCTGCTGGACATTCCGGTCCTCGGCCGGGTAGCGGCAGGGGCGCCGATCGGTGCCGATGCCGAGGTGCACAGCCGCTTGCTGCTCGACCCGTCGATCTTCTCCCGGGTGCCGGATTACATGCTGCGGGTCCAGGGTGATTCGATGATCGAGGACGGCATCCTCGATGGCGACCTGGTGGGCGTGCATCGCAACCCCGAAGCGCTCAATGGCCAGATCGTCGTGGCGCGGCTTGACGGCGAAGTCACCATCAAGCGTTTCGAGCGGGTCGGCGATGCGGTGCGCCTGTTGCCGCGCAACCCGGCCTATAAGCCGATCATCGTCGAGGCCGATCAGGACCTGGCCATCGAAGGGGTGTTCTGCGGTCTGGTGAGGCAAGGGTGATGGGCGCCGTCGTTGCGCTGGACACGCTGTTCAATGGCGGCCAGGTCTGGAAGGGCCGGCCTGCGCCACCGACGGTCAGCCCGCAACCCACCGGGCATGCGGCGCTGGATGCGGCGTTGCCCACTGGTGGCTGGCCGGAAGCGGCGCTGACCGAAATCCTCCTGGCCGGGCAGGGCGTCGGCGAGTTGCAACTGGTGTGGCCGGCGCTGGCGCGGTTGTCGGCGGCGGGTGAGCGCATCGTGCTGGTGGCGCCGCCGTACGTGCCGTATCCGCAAGCCTGGCAGAACGCCGGGGTTGATCTGCGCCAGTTGTCGATCATCCAGGCCAGCGAGCGCGATGCGCTGTGGGCGGCGGAACAATGCCTGCGTTCGGGCAGTTGCGGCGCAGTGCTGTGCTGGCCGCACAAGGCGGATGACCGCGCCTTGCGGCGCTTGCAGGTGGCGGCGGAAACCGGCTCGACCCTGGCATTCGCCTACCGCTCGATCCATGAAGCGATCAACCCGTCACCGGCCGCGCTGCGCATCGCCATTGATGCCAGGCCTGCGCAATTGCGCGTGCTCAAGTGCCGGGGCGGGTTGGCCCGCTCGGCGCCAATTGCCTTCCCTGTGGGGCATTGAGGTTGCCATGCGCTGGGTGTGCATTCTCTTCCCGCAATTGGCGCTGGACGCGGTACTGCGTCAGCGCCCCGATCCCGATGAGCCGCTGGCGCTGCTGACCGGTCCGGCGCAGCGTCGGGTGTTGCAGGCGGTCAACGCTTCGGCGCGGGCGCTGGGCTTGCGCCCCGGCATGTCGATGACCGCCGCGCAGGCCTTGAGCAAAGACTTTGTCACGGCGGAATACGACGCGGCCGAGATCGAGCACTGGCAGCAGTTTCTCGCGGCCTGGGCCTACCGCTTCAGCTCCCAGGTCAGCGTGCATTACCCACGTGCGGTGGTGTTTGAGATCGAGTCCAGCCTGGGACTGTTTGGCGACTGGCCGCAATTCGAAGCGCGCTTGCGCACCGAACTCGGCGAACTGGGCTTTCGTCATCGGATTGTTGCCGCGCCCAACCCGGTGGCGGCGCGGGTATTGGCCAATGCGTATGACGGTCTGGTGGTGCCGGACGCTCAAGCCCTGCAGCATCATCTGGGGCAATTGCCTGTCGACCGGATCGCTCTGGAGCCGGCAGTGGCCACGGCATTGTCGCGCATGGGGTTGCGCACCTTGAGCCAGGTGCAGGCGTTACCGCGACAGAGTCTGGCGCGGCGTTTCGAGGCCCAGGTGCTCAAGCATCTGGACGCGCTGTCTGGCGAACGACGGCTGGCGCTGGCGTTCTACCTGCCGCCGGACCGCTTCGATGTGCGCATCGAGCTCAATTTCGACGTGCAATCCCATCAGGCGCTGCTGTTTCCGTTACGCCGGCTGACCGGCGATCTGTCGGCGTTCCTGTGCGGTCGCGACAGCGGTGTGCAGCGTTTTGACCTGCATCTGGAACATGCCGGCTTGCCGGACAGCGTGATCAAGGTCGGTCTGCTCAGCGCCGAGCGCGATCCGGCGATGCTCTTCGAACTGGCCCGGGGGCGGTTGGAACAGGTTCAGGTCGAGGCGCCGGTGCGCGGGTTTCGTTTGCGCGCCGAAGACTTGCCGGCCTTCGTTCCGCAGTATCAGGAACTGTTCGATGATCGCCCGCAGCAGTCCTTGCCCTGGGAACAACTGCGCGAACGCTTGCGCGCGCGGTTGGGGGATGATGCGGTGCAGGGCTTGCGGTTCCAGGCCGATCACCGGCCGGAGTGCGCGTGGCAGGCCAGTGCCGAGAGCCAGCGCTGCGCGGTGATGCCTGGCGTGCAGCGTCCGGGCTGGTTGCTGACGGAGCCGCAAGCGGTACACGAAGGTTCGACGCGCATCCTCATGGGCCCGGAGCGTATCGAGTCCGGTTGGTGGGACGGCGCCGATGTGCGCCGCGACTACTACCTGATCGAAACCCGTTCCGGCCAACAGGGCTGGGCCTATCGTGCGGTTGGTGAGGACGGCCCGTTGTGGTTGCAGGGCTGGTTCGCATGAGCATTGATTATGCCGAGCTGCACTGCCTGTCGAACTTCAGTTTCCAGCGTGGCGCCTCCAGCGCCCTCGAACTTTTTCAGCGGGCGAAAAAACTGGGCTATCAGGCGCTGGCGATCACCGACGAATGCACGCTGGCGGGCATTGTCCGCGCCTGGCAAGCGGCCAAATCCGTGGAGCTGCCACTGATCATCGGCAGCGAAGTGCGCATCGAGAACGGTCCGAAACTGGTGCTGCTGGTGGAGAGCCTTGAGGGCTACCAAAACCTGTGCCGGCTGATTACCCGGGCGCGGCGTCGTTCGCAGAAAGGCCGGTATCAGGTGTTGCGGGAGGATTTCAACGAGCCTTTGCCGGGGCTGTTGGCGTTGTGGGTGCCGGATGCGCCGGATGATTTTCAAACCGGTCACTGGCTGAAGCAAACCTTCGCCGAGCGCCTGTGGCTGGCGGTCCAGTTACATCGCGGCCAGGACGATACCCGGCGATTGAGTGCGTTGATGACGTTGGCAAGGGAGCTGCGAATCCCGGCAGTGGCCAGTGGCGATGTGCACATGCACACGCGTGGGCGGCGCGCCTTGCAGGACACCATGACCGCAATCCGTCATCACCTGCCGGTGGCCGAGGCCGGGTTGCGCCTGCACCCCAACGGCGAGCGGCACCTGCGCAGCCTTGACGTGTTGCAATCGATCTACCCGCAAGCATTGCTCGATGAAACCTTGACCATCGTCCGGCGTTGCACCTTCGACCTTGGCCAGTTGCGATATCAGTATCCCCGCGAGCTGGTGCCCGAAGGCCAAACGGCCTCGTCCTGGTTGCGTCATTTGACCGAAGAGGGGATCGCATGGCGCTGGCCGAAAGGCCCGCAAGCCAAGGTGCTCAAACAGATCGACAAGGAACTGGAGCTGATTGCCGAACTGGGCTACGAAAGTTACTTCCTGACGGTTCACGACATCGTCCGGTTTGCTCGTGAGCAAAAAATCCTCTGTCAGGGCCGTGGTTCAGCCGCCAACTCGGCGGTGTGTTATGCCTTGGGAATCACGGAAATCGATCCGGATCGCACCACGCTGTTGTTCGAGCGCTTTCTCTCCAAAGAGCGCAACGAACCGCCGGACATCGACGTCGATTTCGAGCACGAGCGACGCGAAGAGGTCTTGCAGTACGTGTTTCAGCGTTATGGCCGGACCCGTGCGGCGTTGACGGCGGTGGTCAGCACCTACCACGCGGCCGGCGCGGTACGCGATGTGGCCAAGGCGTTGGGTTTGCCGCCGGACCAGATCAATGCCCTGGCCGATTGCTGCGGCCACTGGAGTGATGAAACACCACCGGTGGAGCGCCTGCGTGAAGGCGGTTTCGATCCCGAGAGCCCGGTGTTGCGCCGGGTGCTGAGCCTGACCGGGCAACTGATCGGTTTCCCCCGACACCTGTCCCAGCACCCGGGCGGTTTCGTCATTTCCGAACAGCCGCTGGACAGTCTGGTGCCGGTGGAAAACGCCGCCATGGCCGAGCGCACCATCATCCAGTGGGACAAGGACGATCTGGACGCGGTCGGTTTGCTCAAGGTCGATATTCTTGCGCTGGGCATGCTCAGCGCCATCCGCCGCTGCTTTGACCTGCTGCGACGGCACCGCAACCTTGATTTAAGCCTGGCGACGATCCCGTCCGAAGACCCGCAAACCTACGACATGATTGGTCATGCGGACACCATCGGCGTGTTCCAGATCGAGTCCCGGGCGCAGATGTCGATGCTGCCGAGGCTTAAACCCCGGAATTTTTATGACCTGGTGATCGAAGTGGCGATCGTCAGGCCGGGGCCGATCCAGGGTGGCATGGTGCATCCGTACCTGCGACGGCGGAACAAACAGGAGCCCGAGACTTACCCGTCTCCAGAATTGGAAGCGGTACTCAAGCGCACGCTCGGCGTACCGCTGTTCCAGGAGCAGGTGATGCAGATCGCCATCGTTGCTGCCGACTACAGCCCCGGTGAAGCCGATCAATTGCGCCGTTCCATGGCCGCCTGGAAGCGCCATGGCGGGCTGGAACCACACAAGGATCGCCTGGCCGCCGGAATGAAGAAAAACGGCTACACACCCGAATTCGCCGCGCAGATTTTCGAGCAGATAAAAGGCTTCGGCAGCTACGGATTTCCCGAGTCCCACGCCGCCAGTTTTGCCTTGCTGACCTATGCCAGTTGTTGGTTGAAATGCCACGAACCGGCGGCCTTCGCCTGTGCGCTGATCAACAGCTGGCCCATGGGTTTCTACAGCCCGGACCAGATTCTGCAGGATGCGCGCCGGCATCATTTGCAGATCCGCCCGGTGGACGTGCGTGCCAGCGACTGGGATTGCAGCCTCGAACCCGTCATCGGTGCGCAGCCGGCGATTCGCATGGGACTGCGGATGATCAAGGGTTTTCGCGAAGACGATGCGCGGCGTATCGAAGCCGCGAGGTCCAAGGGGGCGTTTATCGACATCGCCGACCTCGGCGAACGGGCGCGGCTCGATGCCCGTGCGCAGGAGCAACTGGCCGATGCCGGCGCGTTGCGTGGGCTGGCCGGTGATCGTCATCGAGCACGCTGGGAAGTGGCGGGGGTGCAGAAGCAATTGGGCTTGTTCGCCGGTTTACCGAGCCAGGAAGAGGACGCGGTGGCATTGCCCAAACCCACGGTGGGCGAAGACCTGCTGGCGGATTACAACAGTCTCGGCACCACCCTCGGCCCGCATCCACTGGCCCTGTTGCGGGGTGAGTTGAAAGCCCGGCGCTGTCGCAGTTCGCGGGAGTTGCTGGACGTCGAGCATGGCCGCCCGGTCAGCGTCGCCGGGCTGGTGACCGGACGGCAGCGTCCGGGCACCGCCAGTGGCGTGACTTTCGTCACCCTCGAAGACGAGTTCGGTAACGTCAACGTGGTGGTCTGGCGCGACCTGGCCGACCGGCAAAGGCAGGTGTTGGTCGGCTCGCAGTTGCTCAAGGTCGACGGGCGCTGGGAGAAGGAAGGCGAGGTGCGGCATTTGATTGCCGGACGCTTGAGCGACCTGAGTCCGCTACTGGATGGCATCAACGTACGCAGCCGGGATTTCCACTGAAGTAATCACACACCTGTAGGAGCGACCGGGCGGCGTTCCGTTTGCCGGCGATGGCGTCATAACGGCCACCACCGTTTCGCCAGCAAGCTGGCTCCTACATGATTGTGGGTATGCCGTTAATATTTCGCACAACACCGAACCTGTAGG
>NZ_AKJI01000138.1:0-13579 GCF_000282415.1 Pseudomonas sp. GM60 | reverse complement strand
CCTCGCGGGCAAGCCTCGCTCCTACAAGAGCACCGCCTCCCCCTGTAGGAGCGAGGCTTGCCCGCGAAGAGGCCCTGAAGGCCAGCAGAGATCCCGAGTGGTACTTGCATCTTCCTCACCCCACCCGCATAAATTACTCCATGAATCTGCCCATCCCCACGGACGCGGCCATGGCAGGCTTCCACCCCGCCGTCAGCGCCTGGTTCAGCAACACCTTCCCGACGGTCACCGCCGCCCAGGCCCGGGCGTGGCCGCTGATCCGTCAGCGCCGTTCGACCCTGATCGCCGCGCCCACCGGCTCCGGTAAAACCCTCACCGCGTTTCTCGCCGTCATCGACGATCTGGTTCACCGTGGCCTGGAAACCGCAGACGGGCTGCCCAACGAAACACTGGTGGTCTACGTCTCGCCGCTCAAAGCCTTGTCCAACGATATCCAGATCAACCTGCAAAACCCGTTGGCCGGCATCACTGAACAGTTACGTGCGATGGGCCTGCCCGAGTTGCAGATCAACACCGCCGTGCGCACCGGCGACACGCCGCAAAAAGAACGCTCGGCGATGCGCAAGACCGCGCCGCACATTCTGGTGACCACCCCGGAATCCCTTTACGTACTCCTCGGCTCCGACTCCGGCCGGCAAATGCTCGGCACCACGCGCACGGTGATCGTCGATGAGATCCACGCCATTGCCGCCAGCAAACGCGGCAGCCATCTGGCCCTGAGCCTGGAGCGTTTGCAGGCGTTATGCGCAGCACCGTTGATGCGCATCGGCCTGTCCGCCACGCAAAAACCCATCGAAGCTGTTTCACGCTTTCTGGTGGGACGTGATCGCGCATGCGAAATCATCGACATCGGCCACGCCCGTCCACGAGATTTAGGCATCGAAGTACCGCCGGTGCCGCTGTCGGCGGTGATGGCCAACGATGTGTGGGAATTGGTCTACGACCGCCTCGCCGTCCTCGCCCGCGAACACCGCACCACACTGATTTTCGTCAACACCCGACGCTTGGCCGAACGCTTGAGCCGGCATTTGAGCGAACGTCTCGGCAAGGAAGCAGTCGCCGCCCACCACGGCAGCCTGGCCAAGGAGTTTCGCCTCGATGCCGAACAGCGCCTCAAGTGCGGCGACCTGCAAGTATTGATCGCCACGGCGTCGCTGGAACTGGGGATCGACATCGGCGATGTCGATCTGGTCTGCCAAATCTCGTCGCCGCGCTCGATTGCCGGGTTTCTGCAACGGGTCGGCCGCTCTGGCCACCAGGTCGGCCGCACGCCCAAGGGCCGATTGTTCGCCACCACCCGCGACGATTTGATCGAATGCACCGCCCTGCTCGACTGCGTGCGCCGGGGTGAACTCGATACTTTGCAGATTCCTCAAGCGCCGCTGGACGTACTGGCCCAGCAGATCATCGCCGAGGTCAGTTGCCAGGAATGGCCGGAGCACGCGCTGCTGGAGATGTTCCGCAATGCTTCGCCCTACGCTGACCTCGACGAAAAACATTATCAGGCGCTGCTGCAGATGCTCGCCGAGGGCTACAACGGTCGCCAGGGCATCCGCAGCGCGTACCTGCACCGCGACGCCGTAACGGTTACGTTGCGCGGTCGACGCGGCAGCAAACTCACCGCCGTGACCAGCGGCGGCACCATCCCGGACAACGCCGACTACAGCGTGCTGCTGGAACCGCAAGGGCTGAACATCGGCAGCGTCAACGAAGACTTCGCCGTGGAAAGCATCGCCGGTGATGTCTTTCAGTTGGGCAACACCTCGTACCGAATCCTGCGGGTCGAAACCGGCAAGGTCCGGGTCGAAGATGCGCACGGCCAGCCGCCGACCATTCCGTTCTGGCTCGGTGAAGCGCCGGGGCGCAGCGCGGAGTTGTCCTTCGCCGTGGCGCGCCTGCAAGCGCAACTCGACGACCTGCTCGGCGCCACGCCCGGCAACTTGCAACCGGCCCTCGACTGGCTGACCGAGACCCTCGGCCTGAACCTCGACAGCGCCGGACAACTGGTGGATTACCTCGCCCGCGCGCGCCTGACATTGGGTGCCCTGCCCTCGCAGGACACGCTGCTGATGGAGCGCTTTTTCGATGAGTCCGGCGGCACGCAACTGATCATCCACACGCCCTTCGGCAGCCGCATCAACCGCGCCTGGGGCCTGGCCCTGCGCAAGCGTTTCTGCCGCACCTTCAACTTCGAATTGCAGGCCGCCGCCAGCGAAGATGCGATTGTGCTGTCGCTGTCCACCAGCCACAGCTTTGAGCTCGATGAGGTCTGGCGCTACCTGCACAGCAACAGCGCCGAACACCTGCTGATTCAAGCGGTGCTCGATGCGCCGCTGTTCGGCGTGCGCTGGCGCTGGAATGCCGGCGTCGCATTGGCGTTGCCGCGTTACAGCGGCGGGCGCAAAGTCCCCCCGCAGATTCAGCGGATGAAAAGCGAAGACCTGATCGCCAGCGTGTTTCCCGACCAGATCGCCTGCGTGGAAAACCTCGCCGGCGAACGGGAGATTCCCGATCATCCTCTGGTGGAACAGACCCTCGACGACTGCCTCCACGAAGCGATGGACTGCGAAGGCTGGCTGACGTTGTTGCGGCGCATGGAACGCGGCGACGTTCGCCTGATCAGCCGCGACCTGCCGGCGCCCTCGCCGCTGGCCGCCGAAATTCTCAGCGCCCGGCCTTACACCTTTCTCGACGATGCGCCGCTGGAAGAGCGCCGCACCCAAGCCGTGCTCAACCGGCGCTGGACCGACCCGCAGTCCACCGACGACCTCGGCGCGCTGGATGCCGAGGCCATTCAAGCGGTGCGCGATGAGGCCTGGCCGACGCCGACCAATGCCGATGAAATGCACGAGACGTTGATGAGCCTCGCGTGCATCGCCGATGCCGAGGCGCAGGCCAATGCGCAGTGGATTGATTGGTTGAATGCCCTTGCCGAGTGCGGTCGCACCAGTCGTTTGCAGATCGATGCCGGGCAATCGCTGTGGCTGGCGGTGGAACGACTGACGTGCCTGCGCGCCATTTATCCACAGGCAAATTTGTCGCCACCGCTGGAGGCGCTGCCGGGGTTCGATGACGTCTGGGAAGCAGACGACGCGGTACTGGAAGTTATCCGCGCACGGCTCAGCGCTTTTGGTCCGTTGCCGCTGAGCGCGATTGCCGAACCTCTGGGATTACCTTCGACTCACGTCACCCAGGCACTCGCGCAACTGGAACGCGAAGGGTATGTGCTGCGCGGCCACTTCACTCCCGGCGCCGGTCAGGAAGAATGGTGCGAGCGGCATCTGCTGGCACGAATTCATCGCTACACGGTCAAGCGCCTACGGCGAGAAATCGAGCCGGTGGCGTTGCAGGATTTCATGCGATTCCTGTTCGACTGGCAGCATCTTTCTGTCTCGACCCAAGGCCAGGGCAATGCGGTGCTGCCCGCCATCGTCGCTCAGTTCGAAGGCTATCCCGCCGCCGCTTCAGCCTGGGACAGCGACATTCTGCCAGCGCGGATCAAAGGCTATTCAGCGAGTTGGCTGGATGACCTGTGCCGTAGTGGCAAACTGGTCTGGACGCGCCTGACCGCGCACAACAAAAGCGCCAGCACGGCGCTGCGCAGCACGCCGATTGTGTTGCTGCCGCGCAGCCAGGTCGGGTTATGGAGCGGTCTGACTGAACAGACACCGGTCAGCGACCTGTCGCCCAAAACTCAAAAGGTTTACCAAGCCCTCAGCCAACACGGCGCGTTGTTTTTCGATGAGCTGATTTACGAGGCTCATCTGCTGCGCTCGGAGCTGGAAATCGCCTTGCAGGAACTGGTCGGCGCCGGGCTGGTGAACGCCGACAGTTTTGCCGGTTTGCGGGCGCTGATCACGCCGGCCAGTAAACGGCAGAATCGCAGCAGCCGACGCGGGCGCGGGGCGTTTATCGGTGGCATGGATGACGCCGGACGCTGGGCCTTGCTTCGTCGCGGGGCGTCAGCGCCGGTGGCGGAGAACAAACATCCAACGCCGAGCGATACCCTGGAATACATCGCCATGACCTTGTTGCGCCGCTACGGCGTGGTGTTCTGGCGCCTGCTGGAACGCGAAGCAGACTGGTTGCCGAGCTGGCGCGAATTGCTGCGCACGTTCCATCGGCTGGAGGCTCGCGGCGAGATTCGCGGCGGGCGGTTTGTCAGTGGTTTGGCCGGTGAACAGTTCGCCTTGCCCGAGGCGATTCCGTTGCTGCGCGAAGTGCGGCGGCGGGCGCATGACGGGAGTCTGATTGCCGTGTGCGGGGTTGATCCGCTGAACCTCGCCGGTACGCTTTTGCCCGGCGTGAAAGTGCCGGCGCTGACGAGTAATCGGTTGGTGTACCGCGATGGTTTGCCGGTGGCTGCCGAGATCGCTGGCCAGCAGGTTTTCTGGGTGGAATCGACGAGTGAAATACGCAACAAGCTGATCCGGCATTGATGCTGCCCGGGCCGGCCTCTTCGCCGGCAAGCCGGCTCCTACAGGCCCGGTGCCACATAAAAAACCTGGATTACACATAGCCCTTGTAGGAGCCGGCTTGCCGGCGATGAGGCCCTCAAAAACGGCGGCGTATATGAGGCCGCCATCGCTGGCAAGCCAGCTCCTACAGGTCCGGGGCCACATAAAAACCCCGGACTACACGCAACCCTTGTAGGAGCCGGCTTGCTGGCGATGAGGCCCTCGAGAACGGCGGCGTATATGAGGCCGCCATCGCTGGCAAGCCAGCTCCTACAGGTCCGGTGCCACATAAAAAACCTGGATTACACGCAACCCTTGTAGGAGCCGGCTTGCTGGCGATGAGGCCCTCGAGAACGGCGGCGTATATGAGGCCGCCTTCGCCAGCAAGCCGGCTCCTACAGGGGACCGTGTGTTTCTGTGGGAGTGATATTTGCGTTCAGGGCAAATATCAAATGCCAATACCTCTGTTTTTCCGCACAACCCAATCCCCGACACTGCGCTCCATCAATCAACCCACCGGAGTTGCAGCCATGCCCATTGCCTTGCTCGCGCTGACCCTCAGCGCCTTCGCCATCGGGACGACCGAGTTCGTCATCGTTGGCCTGTTACCCACGATCGGCGCCGACCTCGGCGTCAGCCTGCCGTCCGCCGGCCTGCTGGTCAGCCTCTATGCCCTGGGCGTTGCCATCGGTGCCCCGGTGCTGACCGCCCTCACCGGCAAAGTCCCGCGCAAAATGCTGCTGTTGTCGCTGATGGTGCTGTTCACCCTTGGCAACCTGCTGGCGTGGAAAGCACCGAGCTACGAATCGCTGATCATTGCGCGAATCGTCACCGGCCTGGCCCACGGGGTGTTTTTCTCGATTGGCTCGACCATCGCCACCAGCCTGGTGCCGAAGGAAAAAGCCGCCAGCGCGATTGCGATCATGTTCACCGGCCTGACCGTGGCGCTGGTCACCGGCGTACCGTTGGGGACGTTCATCGGTCAACATTTCGGCTGGCGTGAAACCTTCCTCGCCGTCTCTGCTTTGGGTGTGATTGCGTTCATCGGCAGCCTGCTCTACGTGCCGAAAAACATCACCCACAGCAAACCGGCTTCGCTGCTGGAGCAGTTGCAGGTCCTCAAGCAACCGCGCCTGCTGCTGGTGTATGCCATGACGGCGGTCGGTTACGGCGGTTCGTTCATCGCCTTCACGTTCCTTGCGCCGATTCTTCAAGACATCTCTGGTTTCAGCGCCGGCACCGTCAGCCTGGTGTTGCTGGTGTACGGCATCTCGGTGGCCGTCGGTAACATCTGGGGCGGCAAACTGGCCGACAAACGCGGCCCGATCAAAGCCCTGAAAATCATCTTCGCCCTGCTCGCTGCTGTGTTGTTCGTACTGACCTTCACCGCCGGCAACCCGTGGCTGGCGCTGGCCACTGTACTGGTCTGGGGCGCGGTCGCTTTCGGCAACGTGCCGGGTTTGCAGGTGTATGTGGTGCGTCAGGCCGAACATCACACGCCGAATGCGGTGGACGTGGCTTCCGGCCTGAACATCGCGGCGTTCAACCTCGGCATTGCCGGTGGCGCGTGGGGCGGTGGTTTGATCGTCGCTCACATGGGCCTGATCCATACCGCGTGGATCGGTGGCCTGGTGGTGTTGGTGGCGCTGGCGCTGACCGCATGGAGCGGTCGCCTCGATCGCCTCGGTCCGGTGTATGCCGCGGGTTCAACCCGCATCGTCGCCGGTCACTGATTACCCTTGTAGGAGCCGGCTTGCTGGCGATAGCGGTGTGTCAGTCACATCAATGTTGAATGTGCCACCGCTATCGCCAGCAAGCCGGCTCCTACAGGTCCGTGTGTCCGACCAAGGTTTGTACCGTCTGTAGTCCCGTCGAAACTTTCTCGCTTGCCCCGCAGTCATCAAAAGACAGGGGCAACCGGGGACCATCAGACGGGAGGCGACATGGCGGCGATTCACAGCGGTATTTCAGCTTGGCGCTTCTTTGCCTCCGGTGAGCCTGCGGCACAAGGCGTGCTGCCATGAACCGCGCCGAGCAGTTCAACCCCGACGATGACTCGTCAGGAACCGTGAACGCCGTACGCCGCTTCACCGTGCTGACGGTCAACACGCACAAGGGTTTCACCGCGCTCAACCGGCGTTTCATCCTGCCGGAACTGCGCGAAGCAGTGCGCAGCGTGTCCGCCGACGTGGTGTTTTTGCAGGAAGTCCACGGCACCCACGAGCACCATCCCCAGCGTTACAGCAACTGGCCGACGATGCCGCAGTACGAATTTCTCGCCGACACGCTGTGGCCGCAGTTCGCCTACGGACGCAACGCGGTGTACCCGGCAGGCGATCACGGCAATGCGCTGTTGTCGAAATTCCAGATCATTCGCCACGACAACCTCGACGTGTCCATCAGCGGACACGAAAACCGCGGCATCCTGCATTGCGTATTGCGCTTGCCCGTCGATGGCCCGGAGGTGCACGCGATTTGCGTCCATCTGGGGCTGCGCGAAACCCATCGCAATGAACAGCTGAAGCTGCTGACCCAACGCCTCGCAGAATTGCCGAGCGACGCGCCGGTGATTGTCGCCGGTGACTTCAACGACTGGCGTCAACGCGCCGACGCAATGCTCAAGCCCTGTGGTTTGCGCGAGGTGTTTGCCGAACTCCACGGCAAACCGGCGCGCAGTTTTCCGGCGCGCTTGCCGGCCTTGCGCCTGGACCGCATCTACGTGCGCAACCTCAAGGCCAGCCGTCCGCAAGTCCTGGCGGCGCGGCCCTGGTCCCATCTTTCGGACCACGCACCGCTATCGGTGGAGATCGAGCTATGAGCAGCGCACCGATGGAAAAAACCACCGTGGATCACGTACCCACCAACCCGCCGGTGCGCGAACCCGGCGTGGTCGACGTTGAATACGGTTGGCAGGGCAACAACCGGGTGGAACTGCTGGAAAACGGCGAAGAATATTTCCCTCGGGTGTTCGAAGCCATGCGCCAGGCAAAGACTGAAATCCTCCTGGAAACCTTCATCGTTTTCGAGGACAAGGTCGGCGAAGAGCTGCAGCACGTGCTGATCGACGCGGCTCAACGCGGCGTGCGCGTCACCGCCAGTCTCGACGGGTTTGGTTGTGGCGAGTTGAGCACCGGTTACCTCACCGCGTTGAGCGAGGCCGGCGTGCACCTGCAAATATTTGACCCGGCACCGAAGCGGCTGGGTATCCGCACCAACTGGTTCCGGCGCCTGCACCGCAAGATCGTGGTGGTCGACGGCACGATTGCGTTCATCGGCGGGATCAACTTTTCCGCCGACCATCTGGCCGACTTCGGCCCCGAGGCCAAACAGGATTACTCGGTTGAAGTGCAAGGTCCGGCGGTGACCGACATTCATCATTTCGCCCTGCTGCAAAGCGGTCGCCCGGCCCGCGCCAAATACTGGTGGCAACGCCGGCGGCAGCGGCGCTCGGAACTGGCGTTCAACGATCACGACGGCCAGGTCCGTTTGGTGTACCGCGACAACGGTGATCATCAAACCGATATCGAAGAGGTTTATCGACATGTCCTGCGCAGCGCCCAGCGTCGCGTGGTGATTGCCAACGCCTATTTCTTTCCCGGTTATCGCTTGCTGCGCGAGATACGCAACGCCGCGCGGCGAGGCGTCGAGGTGCGACTGATCCTGCAAGGCCAGCCGGACATGAGGGTGGCCAAACTGGCGGCGCGCATGACCTATGACTACCTGCTCAAATCCGGGGTGCAGATTCACGAATATTGCGAGCGCCCGCTGCACGGCAAAGTCGCGCTGGTGGACGAAGACTGGAGCACCGTCGGCTCGAGCAACCTCGACCCGCTGAGCCTGGCGATGAACCTGGAAGCCAATGTGCTGATCCGCGATCGCGCCTTCAACCGCGATTTGTTCGAACGCCTCGAGAGGCTGAGCGACAACCACTGCAAAGCCATGTGTGCGGACAAATCCCCACGCGGACGGGTCTGGCACATGACCGTCGGTTTTCTGGTGTTCCACTTCCTGCGGCACTTCCCGGCATGGGCCGGCTGGCTGCCGGCACACAAGCCACGCCTGAAGCCCTTCACCCACCTCGACGGGGGCGATCACCATGAGCCGCGCTGAAACCCATTCGGCGCCTCACGCCGACAGCCCGCACAAGTCGCATTGGAGTCGCTGGAAGAAACCGCTGACGATACTGTTTTTCCTGGCGCTGATCGTCCTGTTCACGATGCTGGCCCAACGCATCGAATGAAATGAGGTGTTCGACACCCTCGCCGATTTCAAGGTGCGCACGCTGGTCATCGCCTCCGGGCTGACGCTGGTGAGTTTTCTGGTGTACGCCTGTTTCGACCTGATTGGCCGCACCTATATTCGTCAGGACCTGACCTGGAAACAGATCCTGCCAGTGGGGATCATCAGCTACGCCTTCAACCTCAACCTGAGTGCCTGGGTCGGCGGCATTGCCATGCGCTATCGGCTTTACTCGCGGCTCGGCGTGAGCAAAAGCAACATCGCGAAAATTCTCGGCCTGAGCCTGGCGACCAACTGGTTCGGCTACATGGTGATTGCCGGCGCGATGTTCAGCAGCGGGCTGGTGCGCATGCCACCGGGCTGGAAACTCAGCAGTGGTGCGTTGCAGGGCGTGGGGGTTTTGTTGCTGTTGGTGAGCGCGGGTTACCTGGCGGCCTGTCAGTATTCCAAGCGGCGGGAGTGGGCGATCCGCGGCGTCGAAATCAACCTGCCGTCCCTGCGCATGGCGGTGCTGCAACTGGCGCTCGGGGCGCTGAACTGGTCGCTGATGGCGGCGGTGATCTTCACCCTTCTGCCGAGCAAGCTGGATTATCCGCTGGTGCTTGGCGTGTTGTTGATCAGCGCGATTGCCGGGGTGATCACGCACATTCCGGCGGGGCTTGGGGTGTTGGAGGCGGTGTTTGTGGCGTTGCTGCAGCATGAGGCTTCGCGGGGGAGCCTGGTGGCGGGGTTGCTGGCGTATCGGGCGATTTATTTCATCTTGCCGTTGTTGATTACGTTGGTGATGTATTTGATTGTCGAAGCCAAGGCCAAGTCGCTGCGGATTGCGAAGAAACCCAAATGATCGGGGTGATAGTGAGGACGCCATCGCCAGCAAGCTGGCTCCTACAAGGTTTGCGCTAATCCTGTAGGAGCCAGCTTGCTGGCGATTCGCAAGAACACTGCAAATCTTACGTCGACTGGATAATGCTCAACCGCTCACCCACCACCATCTCGGTAATCCAGTCCACCAGGGTCGACGTATACGCCTGCTGCGAAACCGGCTCGCTCAATGCGTGATCGGCGCCGTCGATGATGCGGTGGGTCAGCGAGTGCGTCTGCTGACACGCCGCCCGATAACTCATGATGGTCGCGTGGGGCACATAGTCGTCAGTCTCGGACTCCACCAGCAGCACATCCCCGGTAAATTGCGAACAGGCATGCAACGCGCGATTGCAGTCGGCGCGCACCAGCGTGCTGCGGTAATCACGCAAATCGAGCTTGTCCAGTTCGCGCTTGGGCGCGTGCCATTGCTCATCGCGATACAACGCCGGCACCCGCAGCGCCAGCCAGCGCACGGGGCGCAATGAGGTCAAAATCGCAGCCAGATAGCCGCCATAACTGGTGCCGACCACGGCGATCGCCGAGGTGTCGAGCGCCGGATGCGCGAGCAATCGGTCGTACGCCGCCAGCAGGTCACGCAGGTTGTCTTCGCGGGAGACCCGCGTCAGTGGAATGCCGGTGCCGCCGGTGTGCCCGCGCAAGTCAAACGTCAGGCACACGCAGCCTAAACCTGCGATGCCTTTGGCCCGGTCAAGATCACGCTCCTGACTGCCGCCCCAACCGTGCACGAAGAGCACGCCGGGGACCTTCGATTTGGGGCTGAGAAAAGTCCCGCTCATCTGTTCATCGTCGATGTCGATCTGAATGGTTTCGCTTCTAGCCGTCATAGGATTTGACCGTTACGTACTTGAGGAGAAATTCACTGTTGTGCGCCGGCCCGCGGTACACCTCGATGGCGTCCGCCGGGAGCGTTTGATCGATGTAGGTTTCCACCGAAGACACACGAATCGCGCTCATCTGCGGGTCGTTGACGAAGCTCTGCAACGCCGCCACTTCGGCGCTGCTGGCACCGCCCATGCGCCAGGACTGTTCAAGCACGCCGCTGCGCTGTGTGCCGTTACTGTCCAGGCCTTGCGCGATGTCATAGTTGCGCCGCGAGGCATAGAAACCGGGATAGGCCTCGTCCGCCGCACGGTCGAACACCTGCGCTTGCCGGATGGCCAGCCGCACGTCGTCGGGCAGTTGCAGTTCGAGCAGATCGTCGTAGCCGCCCTGCACCACGAGCAGATTGGAACCGCCATAAACCTGCTCGCCATGACCGTCTGCGGTCAGGTACTGATCACCGCAGTAACTCAGCACTGTGTCGCCGATGAAGCTTTGGCCGACGCTGTGGGTCACCACCTCGGTCAGGTCTTGCTCCAACACCACACCTTCGGTGAATAGCGCCTTGGCATCGGGTCTGCCGAGGATCGCATCGAATTGGTCGAGGCTCTGGATCACCTCCTGACCGCGCCCGGCGCAGGCATGGATCGGTTTCAGGCGAATCGGGCCGCTATCGAGCAAATGCTCCGCCGCAGGGCGCGCATCGTCGAGGGAGAACACGCTGAGCCCCTCGAGCACCACGTTACGCACCCGTTCGCAAAACAACGGCGACCAGCCGTGCGGCGCAAAAGCGTTTTTGTTGCGCAAGCCGTGGCTGATGGCTTTGGTGCAGATGAAATCATGCTCGACATAGCCGCCCCACAAATCCTCCGGGCCCTTGACGCCCAATTGCCGCGCGGCAGCAGCGCCGACAATGGTTTGTGTCGGCAGCAGATAAAGATCGCGACCGCTGTGGTGTTCGGGGTCGTAGCTGCCGCCGAATTTGAACCCGAGAACCTGCGCCAGCCAACGGGCCAATGCGTGATTGGTTTCGACTTCGTGCTGTGGCGCGTCGGGCCGCACCGAATGGGCGACCACCAGTTTCTTGCGGTTTGTTGGGGTCATGCGTCCCCCTTCAATCGGCGCTTGATGAGTGTAGTTGTAGGGGTGCAGGGATCAGGCCAACGGCAGCTGATTTGAAATAATCGGCAATTCAATCAGTTGCCGAATCGGTGATAGCAATGAGCCTGTCTCATTCTGCACGACGGCCATTTCGCTCCCGGCATTTTGCACGACCCAAGCCTTGCAAAGATCAAACTGTGGGAGCGAGCCTGCTCGCGATGGACGTTAACGATAACGCGTGTTGTCGGAATGAAAGCGTCGTCCTCAGGTTCATCGCGAGCAAGCTCGCTCCTACAGGGTTATTCGTGTTGCTTATTGACGGGCTCCGGCGGCGGTCGGCGAAACTCCAAACCGCGTCCGATAATCACTCGGCGCCAGCCCGGTGATTTTCTTGAACGTCGCGCGGAAGGCGCTCGGGTCCTGATAACCGACGGTCCAGGCAATGTGGTCGATGGTGCCGTTGGTGAATTCAAGCATTTCCCGGGCCTTGCCGACCCGCAGATGCTGGCAGTACTCGGTGGGCTTCAGCCCGGTTGCAGCACGAAATCTGCGCAGGAAAGTACGCTCTTCCAGCCCTGCCCGTTCAGCCATGGTCGCCAGCGACACATCGGTCGCGCCGGTGCTTTGCAGCCAATGCTGAACCTTGAGAATCGAGGCGTCGCCGTGGCTGAGAATCGGTGAAAAGTTGCTGCCACATTCACTCGCACTGTCGCTGTGTTCCACCACCAGAAACCGCGCAGTGCCGGTGGCGATGCTCGGCCCCAGCAATCGGTCGACCAGACGCAAACCCAGCTCGGACCAGGCCATCAACCCGGCGGTGGTGATCAAGTCGCCGTCATCGACGATCGGCGTGTCGGCCTTGAGCTTGATCGCCGGATAACGCTCGGCGAACGCCTTGGCCGACGTCCAGTGGGTGGTGGCGCTGCGGCCGTCGAGCAGGCCGCTTTCAGCCAATAGAATCGAGCCCACGCAGACGCCGCCGAGGGTTGCGCCTTGTGCGTGCTGCTGACGAATCCAGCGCAGCAAACCTTGCGGTGCCTGGCCTTCGGAAAAACCGGCAATCGACGGCGGGATCAGCACTGCCACCAATGCGCCGTCCGGAGCGGGATGGCTGTCGTAGATGCGCAGGGGTGGTTGATCGCCATCGACCTGCCAGTGGCTGACCCGCAACAGCGGCAACTGCGCTGCTTGATAGTCAGCGGCAATCCGGTTCGCCACCCCGAACAAGTCGGTCAGCCCGTGCACCGCCGCCATCTGCGCGCCGGGATAAATCAGCACGCCCAGCTCGGCGATTGGCCTTTGTGCGTCCATTGTCAGTTTTCCCCCTTCTATTGTCGGTGCGGCCAATCCTCGGACGGTCCGCCAGAGCCAATACTTCATTCCACACCAACACACACTTCGAGGAAACAGTCATGGCCAAGCAAGCACTCATCGTAGTTGATATCCAAAACGACTACTTCCCCCAGGGCAAGTGGCCGCTGGTCGGCGCCGACGCGGCTGCGGATAACGCCGTACGCCTGCTCAAAGCCTTTCGTGATGCCGGTGATTCGGTGGTGCACATTCGCCACGAGTTCACTTCCGACGAAGCGCCCTTCTTCACCCCGGGCTCCGAAGGCGCGAAGTTGCACCCCAAAGTCCTGAACCGCGCCGACGAGCCGGTGGTGCTCAAGCACTTCGTCAACTCGTTCCGCGAAACGGAACTGCAGTCAATTCTCGACGAGCAAGGTATCAAGGAGTTGGTGGTGGTTGGCAGCATGAGTCATATGTGCGTCGACGGCATTACCCGTGCGGCCACCGACATGGGTTACGCCGTCACTGTCATTCATGACGCCTGTGCCTCGCGGGATCTGGAGTTCAACGGACTTACGGTTCCGGCTGCCCATGTTCATGCCGCGTTCATGTCGGCGTTGGGTTTTGCCTATGCTCGTGTGGTGTCTACTGACGAGTTTCTGGCTGGGTGAGGTGAGTACATATCCGTTGCTGCGGTAACGGCTGCTATTGGTTTCGCTCTTACAGCGAGTCACTTTCGAAAAGCGCGAAAGTAACCAAAGCGCTTCTGCCCCTTTCGTTCGGTGCCT
>NZ_AKJI01000137.1:0-11060 GCF_000282415.1 Pseudomonas sp. GM60 | reverse complement strand
GGCAAGAGCCCTTTGGTTACTTTGGGGCTTTTCCAAAGTGACTCGCCGTAAGGGCGAAACCCCCAGCCGCCATCACCAAAAAAACGGATATACACCCAACCCCTAATGCGAAGTCCCCTCCACAAACTCGATCTTGTTGCCAACGTTGTACTTGCCCGACGGCTTGTTCATCGGGATACGCTTGATCTCCTCAAGCGTGTCACTGTCATAAACAATCATCGCCCCATCAGTGGCCCAAATACTCAGCAGCAAGTGCCGACCATCGCGAGTGAACTCGACGTGCGCTGCCGTCTTGCCAGGCATCGGACGCAAGGTACGAGCGATTTCCAGAGTCTGTTTGTCGATCAAATGAATCGCATCGTTGTCCGGCCCGAAAAACACATCCGTCCAGGCATACCGCGAATTGACGTGACTGCGCATGAAAAACCCCGGCCCCAACGTCGGGATTTCCTTGATCAGTTTCCAGGTCTTGAAATCGATGACCGAGATCAGCCCCTTGCTGATGTTCGGCGTGGCAAACACCCACTGACCGTTGCGTTTCCAATAGGTCCCGGACCCCAGGTGCGGCATGCCCGGCAATGGAATGTCGGTGACCACCTTGCCACTGTCGAGGTCGATCACCTGACCCCCTTTGGCCTTACGCGACGTGGCCAGCAACTGCTTGTAGTCCGGTGAAAAGGAAAAGTCGTCGAGCATGTCCTCAGCCTCGATCCGTCGCGGTTCGAAGTCCGGAGTCCCGGCGCTCGACAGTTCCCAGACCTCCTTCACGTCCTTGAGCGCGACGATGAAACTGTCCCGTGGCGGCGCGGTGTAGACCGCGCTGACCCGTGACGCCGTGCCGTCCTGGCCGATGGCTGGAATGGTCTTGACCAGCGACAGATCGCGGGCATCCAGCACGACAAGATTGCCCGGCAAATAGTTACCCACCAACACCCAGCGACCATCCTTGCTCACCGCCAGGTTCCGGGTGTTGAGCCCGGCGCGGACCTCGGCGATCAGCTTCAGGTTGTGCAGGTCGTACAGGCTGACCCAGCCATCGCGCGAGGCGACGTAGACGAAGCGCCCGTCGGGCGAGAACTTCGGCCCGCCATGCACGGCAAAGTGCGAGGTAAACCGCGCCAGCACTTCGAAACGATCGCCGTCGAGGATGTTGATGTGGTGATCGCCAGCTTCCACCACCACGAACAGGTTCAGCGGATCGGCGCCATGCTGGGGCGTGGTGGGCAGCTTGCTGATGTCGGCGAGCATCGAGTGACTGCCGCGAATCTCGTCGTTGCTCCAGGTCGGCGCGGTGGCGGGCGGTTGCTGAAGGTAGCTCACCAGCGCGTCGATCTGCGCCGGGTTGAACACGTTGGCAAACCCGGCCATCTGGCTTGCGGGGCGGCCGTTCTGGATCACGCTGCGGATTTCATCGGGTTTGATCCGGCTCAGACTCTCTGGCAACAACGCCGGCCCGGTACCGCCGAAACGGTTGGCGCCATGGCAGCTTTGGCAATGCTGGCGGTAGTCGTTCGCGGCGTGTTCAAGTGCCGGATCAGCGGCGCCAGCGACAGCACTGACCCATAACAACGGCAGCAGCAGCCCGCGCTTCATAGCGCCACCTTGCCGTGCCGTTGCAACGCCTGAACAGGATAAAAGCGCGCCGGGTATTCCATCGGTTGTGCGGCGAACAGATCGACTACCTTGCCGATCACCGTCAGCGTCGGGATACCGGGCGGGCACTCCAGCGCCAACGTCGGCAGTTGGTGCAGCAAACCACGGGCGACGTGCTGCTCAGGGCGCGTGCCGTTGCTGACCAGCGCTGCCGGCGTGTCGGCCGACAACCCGGCCTCGATCAGGTGCTTAGCGATAACCCCGAGGTTCGATAAGCCCATGTAAAACACCAGGGTCTGGCTGCTGTCGGCCAGATCGCGCCAAGGCAGTTTCAACTCGCCATCGTGTTGCAAGTGGCCGGTGATGAATCGACAGGAATTGACCAGGTCCCGGTGCGTCAGCGGGATGCCGGCGTAAGCGCTGCACCCGGACGCGGCGGTGATGCCCGGCACCACCTGGCAGTCGATATTGCGCTGCAGCAGATACTGCAACTCCTCGGCGCCGCGACCGAAGATGAATGGGTCGCCACCCTTGAGACGGACCACGCGTTGCCCTTGCTCGGCGAGGTCGGCCAGCAGCTCGTTGATTTGTTCCTGGGGCAGGCTGTGGCAGCCGCTGGCCTTGCCGACGTAATGCCGGGCGCAAGTGAGGGGGATCAGCGTCAGCAGGTCGGGGCTGATCAGGCGGTCGTAAACCACGGCGTCGGCCTGCATCAACAGGCTCCAGGCGCGCAGGGTCAGCAGGCGTGGATCGCCGGGGCCCGCGCCGACCAGGGCGACTTCGCCCGGTCTGAACAGGGACGCAAGTGCGGCCGGTAAAATAATCGATGGGTACATGGGACGTCCTTGGTTCTTCATCAGGTTGGCCGGGGCTTGCCAGGCGGATGCTTCAGTGCATGACGCAAGGGATTGTCGTGATGGGCGGCACACCGATTTCTTCATCGCTGAGGTGGCAACCGGGATCCTGCCCCCACAGATCGCCTTCGGCCCAGGCGCGGGTTCGGGTGTTGCCGTTGCAGATGTCCAGCCAGCGGCATTGGCCACAGCGGCCGCCGACGGCGCGCGGATGCGCCCGCAGCTGCTGCAACAAGGTGTCCGGCTGGTCCAGCCACAGCGTGCGAAACGGTGTGTGCCGCACGTTGCCCACCGAGTGCTGCCACCAATAGGTGTCCGGGTGCACTTCGCCGGTGTTGTCGATGTTGGCGATGCCGCTGCCCGAGGCATTGCCGCCCCAGGCGCGCAGCATGTGTTCCAGGCGCGGGTAATGTTCGGGCAGATGCAGCCCCACCCATTGCAGCAACAGAACCGCGTCGGCATCGTTGTTGCCGCTGACGAAATCGCTGTCGCGACCCTGCGCGATGTCTTCCCAGGCGCGTTCGAAAATCAGCGTCATCGCCTCGCGGCTCATCTGTTGCCGGGCGTCGAGCTGGCGACTGCGTTTGCCGCGACCGCTGTAGTTGAGGTGCGACAGGTAAAACTTTTGCACGTCGTACTCGCGCATCAGCGCCAGCAATTGGGGAAGCTGCGCATGGTTTTCCTGGGTCAGGGTGGTGCGCAGGCCGACCCGAATACCTTGTTCGCGACAAAGGCGGATCGCCCGCATGGAACTGGCAAAACTGCCCTTGAGTTGGCGGAAGGCGTCATGGGTGGCTTCCAGTCCATCGATGCTGATCCCGACATAGTCGAAATTCGCCGCACGGATCTGCGTGATGTTGTGCTCATCGATCAGCGTGCCGTTGGTGGACAAGGCAACAAAGAAACCCTTGGCGCGGGCGTAGGCGCTGAGCACAAACAGATCATCACGCAGCAGCGGTTCACCGCCGGACAGGATGAGCACCTTCACTCCGGCAGCGTGCAGATCATCGATCACGCTCAGTGCGGCGGGCGTATCCAGTTCATCGCGAAAGACACTGTCGGCCGAGGTTGCGTAGCAGTGTTTGCAGGTCAGGTTGCAGCGCCGCAGCAGGTTCCAGATCACCACGGGCGGCCGGTTGCTGCCCGGTGGGCTGGTTCTGGGGGCGGGCGCCTGGCCGGCCAGCGCACGCAGGTATTGGCTGATCCTTAACATGCAACTCTCCTTGAGTCGGCGCGCGTTCAGTGCGTTGCGGGTGGCAGGCGCAATCCGGTTTTTTTCAGGATGCGGCTGCTCACCAGCATCTCGTCGGCGGCACAGGCATCGCCCAGCAAGTAGCGAAGGTGTTCGCGGTAGCTGTCGATTTCCTCGCTGCTGCGACCGTGCACCATGGCAAACAGGTTGTAGCGCCAGTCCTCACGGCGCGGGCGTCGATAGCAATGGCTGACGAAAGGCTGCGCACCGATCAGCGCACCGAGGTGCGGCATGTCGGCGTCGCGCACATCCCAGACCGTCATGCCGTTGTAGCGATAACCCAGGCGATAGTGGTTGGGGACGGCGGCGATGCGCCGGATGGCGCCCTCGGCCTGCAAACGCTTGAGCAAGTCCAGGGTGGATTCGATGCTCAAGTCCAGCTGCTCGGCGAGCCAGGCCCAAGGATCGTCCAGTAAGGGCAGGCCGGTCTGGGTCAGCTCGATCAGGCGATGGGCCAGGGTGTCTTCAGACCGGGAAATACAAACCGACATGGTAGGTCTCCTCTTTGGGCAGATTCAGCAGCGGCAAGCCGGTCAGGGATTCAATGCGCTGCAGGGTCTCGGCAATGCCTTGTTCGGTCGGGCAACCGAGCACAAACCACATGTTCCAGGGGTGTTCGCGTCGATAGTTGTGGGCCACTTCCGGCAGGGCGTGCAGTTGCTCGGCGACGTCTTCGAAGCGTTCTTCCGGCACCGCCAGCGCCGCGAGCGTGAAGGCACCGCCCAGCCGTTCAATGTCGAACATCGGGCCGAAGCGCGTAAGCACGCCGTCTTCCAGCAGTGCGTGGAGCCGATCGAGCAGTTCGCTGCTGCTGCTTTGCAGTTCGGCGGCCAGTACTTTCCAGGGATGGCGCACCAGCGGCAGGCCCAGTTGCAAGCGGTTGATCAGTCGACGGTCGAGGTCATCCACGGTCGGAGGCTCCTGTTGATGAGGGCGCAAAGCGCCCGCCGCATTGTTTGAAGGCGTGGGTGCTGAACAGCAGTTGGTGGGGCAGGTCGCTCAGCAGGTGTTCTTCGAGCAGCGCCTGAATGTGCGCCGCGACTTGATCGCGTTGGCGACCGTGAACCATGCAGAACAAGTTGTATCGCCAGTCAGGCAAGCGTCGCGGCCGCTGATAGCAGAGGGTAATGCCGGGCGCTCGCCCCAGGCGCTGGCCGACTTCGTCGATCAACGCGTCCGGAATGTCCAGCACCAGCATCGCGTTGGCGGTAAAGCCCAGCGCGCGATGGTTGAGCACCAGGCCAACCCGGCGGAACAACCCTTGTTCGTGCCACTGGTGCATTTGCGCGAGCACCTGGTTTTCCTCGGCGTTGATCCGTTCGGCGAGTGCCTGATAAGGACGCGAGACCAGCGGCAACCCGCCTTCCAGGTGCCGACGCAGGGCCAGTGCCTGTTTGGGATTCAATGGCGCTTTCATCGGCTTTCTCCGAGGGCAAAGCCGAGGTCGATGCGGTAAGCGGTCAACATCGGCAGGTCCAGCGGGGTGAGGCCGGTGTCGCGCTCCAGTTCTTCGAGAATGCGCTCGATGTGTTGGCGATCGGGCCCGGTCAACACAAACCACAGGTTGTAGTGATGCTCGCGCGCGTAGTTGTGATTGACCTCGGGGTATTGGCTGACGCGCTCGGCGACCTGATGCAGGCGTTCGGCGGGCACGGCGAGGGCGGCGAGGGTGCTGGCGCCGGCACGGCTGTGGTCGAACACCGGGCCGATCCGCGACAAGGCCCCGGCCAGTTCCAGGCGTTGCAGGCAGGCGATCACTTGCGACTCGCTGCAACCCAACACCTGGGCCATTTCGAGATAAGGTTCAGGGCACAGCGGCATGCCATGCTGGAAGCGATCGATCAGTTGGCAGGCAAGCAGGTCGAGGTCCATTTCAATAGCCCATTTTTTGTGCGCGGCTGCTGAAGAAGATGCCGCTCGGCGCGGTGGCCGGCAGGGTGCTCAGCTGTTTCAGGCTGTACGGGTCCCAGACCTGAACCTGATTGCCGTCGCGTAACGACAGCCACAGCTGATCGCCGCGCGCGGTGAATTCCATGTGCAGCACCGCCGGGCCCGGTCGCAGGTCGGCGACCACGGCGTGGGTTTCGGTGTCGATCACCTGGACCCGATCATTGTCCGGGTAGGCGAAATTGACCCACAGTTGCCGACCGTCCGGGCGCGAGGTGACGAACACCGGTTGGCCGGCCACGGGGATCACGGCGCTCTGCTGCCAGGTGCGCGAATCCATCACCAACACTTGATGGCGACCGACAGCGGGGACGAAGGCCTGATGGTCGGCGACGGCCCAGCCCTCAAGGTGCGGCATTTTGTAGACCGGCAGTTTTGCCTGGCCGCGTCCGTAATCACCGAGCACCCGCTTTACCCCACGCTCGGGATGCCAGAGGTCGAGTTGCGCCATGCCGTCTTCACCGAACAGGCCGGCCATGTAGTAGCGCCCGTCCGGGGTGATCAGCGCGTCGTAGGGTTGTTCGCCGATATTGGTGAAGCGGTTGATCTGCGGGGTGGTGCCCTGGCTGAAATCCAGGGTCCAGATCTCGCCGGTGTCGAACAGGCTGAACACAAAACGCTGGCCGGGCGCGTCGACCAGGCCGACCACGCGGGAACGCTTGCTGCCATCGGCCAGTGGGGTAGCGGGAATGTCGGCCACCAGTTGCAAGGTCTGTGCATCAAAGACCTTGACCCCGCCCGGCACATAGTTGGATACGGCGATCAATTTGCCGTCCTGACTGATGGCGCCGCCGATGCTGTTGCCGCCCTGGATCACTCGGTGATCGATGCGTCGGGTCAGCAGGTCGATCTTGCTCAGACCGCCGTCGCGGCCGAACACATAGGCATAGCGCTGGTCGCGGGAGAACACCACCGAGGCGTGGGACAGGTCGCCCAACCCTTCGAGCCGGGCCAGCGAAGTGCGGTTGTCGCTTTCGATGATTTGCAGGCTGCCAGTGGCGCGTTCCACCACCACGCCCAAGTCGCCGGTGCCACGCAAGGGTGGCTGAGCGCAGGCGGACAATAACAGCCCGGTCGCCGCTGACAGCAGGATTGAACGGATCATGGTGCGGGATATCCCTGGAGAAGAAGATCGATCAGCCAACGGATGTCGGCGGTGCTGAGCAGCGGGGCCCAACCGGGCATCGCGGTACCGGGCCGGCCATGGGTGACGGTGGCAATCAGGCTGTCCCTGGACTTGCCCGCCAGCGCTTTGCGGGTCAGTTCGGGGCCGAGGCCGCCGGTCATGTGCAGCCCATGGCAGGCGCCACAGTCCTGGGCCAGCAGGTGTTCGAGTTGCGCCTGACGCTGGGCGTCGGGCGCGGCAACCGTGGTTGCGCAAATGAGGAGGAGGGCCGCCAGAACCAGAGCCTTTCGAAAAATCATCATGGCGCCCTCCAGGCGGTTATTTGAGCGTCAGGACCCAGGTCGCGAGCATCTTCGCTTCCTCATCCGTGACCGGGTTTGCCGGCATCGGCATCGGTCCCCAATTGCCCTGTGTGCCGTTTTTGATATGACTGGCCAGGGTGTCCGCGGCCCCGGCTACGCCCGCATTCTTGGCCGCTACATCCTTGAGTGCCGGGCCGACCAGTTTGGTGTCGATGGAGTGGCAGGCGGCGCAGGGTTTGCTCTTGAACAGCTCCAGCGCGTCCTGGGCCATGGCCGGTTGCACGCTCAGCGCAGCGGTCAGGGCGAACAGTGAAAGCAGAGTATTTTTCATGGTGTTTCCTTGCATTGATGGAGCTCAATAGATGTCGTGTTGGGTGTTGTAGACGTTGAACTTTCCGGTGGGTGTGATCAGTCGTTTGTCCTTGATGACTGACTTGAGCTTCAGGGTTTTATCGTCGATCACCACCAGCGCCGATTCGTCGGCCTGGCCGCTCCACACGGAGAACCAGACTTCATCGCCGGCCTTGTTGTATTCCGGTTGCACGACGCGCATCGCCCCTTGCTTGATGCCCGCGTATTCGGCGATGGGCAGCACGGTGTAGCCGGCGTCGAGCTTGTCGATGTTGAACACCGCCACCGACTGACTGAGTTTTGCGTCCGGGTTGAGGGTGGTGTCGACGTACAGGTGACGGGAGTTGGGGTGGGTCTTGATGAACAGCGATCCGCCGCCCTGGCCCTTGATCGAGGCGACCTGTTTCCAGGCGTATTGCGCGTGTTTGACCGGGTCGGTACCGATCAGCGAGATGCCTTCATCGCCCAGGTGGCTGGTGGCCCAGACCGGCCCGTAGGTCGGGTGGTCGAAGTTGGCGCCGCGCCCAGGGTGCGGGGTTTTGCCGACGTCCACGAGCGCGGTCAACTTGCGCTCCTTGGAGTCGATCACGGCGACTTTGTTGGAGTTGTTGGCGGCGGTCATGAAGTAGCGGTGCGTGCTGTCCCAACCGCCGTCATGCAGGAACGGCGCGGCGTCGATGGAGGTGACGGTGGGGTTCTTGATGTCCTGGTAATTGACCAGCATGACCTTGCCGGTTTCCTTGACGTTGACGATGAACTCCGGCCATTCGTGGGACGCGATGATTGCCGCGACCCTCGGCTCAGGGTGATATTCCTGCTTGTCGACGGTCATGCCGCGTGTCGAGACGATCTGCTTCGGCTCCAGGGTTTCGCCGTCCATGATGGTGAACTGCGGCGGCCAATAGGAACCGGCGATGGTGTACTTGTCCTCGTAGCCCTTGAACTTGGAGGTCTCGACCGAGCGCGCTTCGATGCCCACTTTGACTTCGGCGACCTTGGTCGGCTCCACCGGCCACAGGTCGATCATGTCGATCCGGGCGTCGCGGCCAATCACCAGCAAGTAGCGGCCCGAGGCGGAGATCCGCGAGATGTGCACCGCATAACCGGTCTCGATCAGCTTGACGATTTTCTTGCTGTCGCCGTCGATCAGGGCAATCTTGCCGTCATCGCGCAACGTCACCGAAAACAGGTTGGGCAGGTCGAGTTTGCTCAATTGTTTTTTCGGACGATCCTCGGGTTTGACCAGCACCTTCCAGGTTTTCAGCGTCTCGGCCATGCCCCATTCCGGTGGTGTCGGCGGCGTGTGCTGAACGAACTTGGCCATGGCCGTGATTTGCTCCTTGGTCAGGGCATTGGACGTCCCCCAGTTCGGCATGCCTGCCGGTGAACCGTAGGTAATCAAGGCCTCCAGGAACGGTTGCCCGCGCGACTGGGTGATGTCCGGGGTCAGCGGCTTGCCGGTCGCCCCTTTGCGCAGCACGCCGTGACAGCCGGCGCAGCGCTGGAAGTAGATTTCCTTGGATGAATCGAACTCGGCCCGGCTCATATCGGGAGCGCCAGCGGTTTTGACCATGGGCGGTGTGGCGGCGGGCTCGTTGGCTCTGGCTGCGTGAGACACCGCAAAGGCCAGTGTCGAACACAGGGTGGCGACGGTCAGAGCAAACGTTTTTCTATTGCTGATCAGCATTCCATTTCTCCTCAGGCAAGACCTTTGCGATGCGCTGGAACGACAGCGCAGGACGCAGGTTCTTAGTGCGCTGCAAGGCTATGCCCGAGCAGGCCAATGCCCGCTTGACGGCGATCAAGTTTGTCGGCCATGTCACTTGCCAGGTTGTCGCAGGGGTCCGTAGCGTGTCCCTCAATTCTGTTGTTGAATCAGGTGCCCCATGGACCATCTCCCGTCTGGCGAACACAAGGCCGAACCCTTCTACCAACCGCTCAACAATGAGGAGGCGCTGTTCGAGCAGGCCTGGCAACACGGCATGCCGGTGCTGATCAAGGGGCCGACCGGTTGCGGCAAGACCCGTTTCGTCCAGCACATGGCGCATCGGTTGAACCTGCCGCTGTACACCGTGGCGTGCCACGACGACCTGAGCGCGGCTGACTTGATCGGTCGCCATCTGATCGGTGCCCAGGGCACCTGGTGGCAGGACGGACCGCTGACCCGCGCGGTGCGCGAAGGCGGCATCTGTTATCTCGACGAAGTGGTCGAGGCGCGCCAGGACACCGTGGTGGTGTTGCATCCACTGGCTGACGATCGTCGCGAGTTGTTCCTGGAACGCACCGGCGAGGTGTTGCAGGCGCCGCCGTCCTTCATGCTGGTGGTGTCCTACAACCCCGGTTACCAGAACCTGCTCAAAGGCATGAAACCCAGTACCCGGCAACGCTTCGTGGCGATGCGTTTCGATTACCCGCCGGTGGCCGAAGAGGAGCGCATTGTTGCCCGCGAGGCCCAGGTGGACAGCGCGCTGGCAGCGCAAGTGGTCAGGCTGGGGCAGGCGCTACGCCGGCTCGATCAGCATGATCTGGAGGAAGTCGCTTCGACGCGGTTGCTGATTTTCACCGCACGAATGATCCGCGCCGGCATGAGCCCGCGTGAGGCGTGCATGGCCTGCCTGGCCGAACCATTGAGCGACGATCCGCTGACCGTTGCGGCGCTGATGGACGTGGTTGATGTCCACTTCGGTTGAACCCGGCGGCGTTGCGGCCAGGCATTTGCCGGGCGATCTGGCTATGTGGTTTTTCATTCTGGCCGAGCTGTCGGTGTTTGCCATTCTGATTCTGGTGTTCGCCGTGACCCAGGCACTCAAGCCGCAGCTGTTCAGCGAAAGCCGTCTGTTGCTGAACACGTCGACCGGTCTGGCGATGACCCTGAGCCTGCTCACCGCCGGGCTGTTCGCGGCGCTGGCGCAGGCGCAAGTCAGGCGCTCACGGCCTCGCTACGGCGCTGTCTGGTTGTTGGCGGCGTTGCTCGTCGCCAGTGTCTATGTGGTGTTGAAAGTCACCGAGTACCGACACTTGCTGGCCTCGGGGCTGGGCATGGAGCACAACACGTTTTTCACGCTGTACTGGATCCTCACCGGGTTTCATTTTCTTCATGTGTTGCTTGGCATGTTCATCCTCGGATGGCTGGCCGAGCGTTGCCGTCGTGGGTTGTACGACGCCAGTAATCGCAGCGGATTTGAATCCGGCGTGTTGTATTGGCACATGGTTGATCTGATCTGGGTGGTGTTGTTTCCGCTGGTTTACGTGCTGGGTTGATGAGGTTTTCATGTCTGCTTCCAGGTTTTTGTTTGTCTGCTGGGCAGCGCTGGCCACGCTGAGCGTAAGCACTGTGTTGCTGGCGCAGTCGGGCGCGACAGGGTTGTTGTCCGTGGCCATTTTGCTGGTGGCGGTTGTCAAGGCCTGGTTGATTACTGATGGCTTTATGGAAATGCGCCATGCGCCGCGATTGTGGCGTCGGTTGTTGGTGAGTTGGGCGTTGGTGTTGGCGGTGGTTGTGGGGGGGATGTTGGTGGTGGTTGATTGAGTACATATCCGTTTCTGTGGTGATGGCGGCTATTGGTTTCGCCCTTACGGCGAGTCACTTGGAAGAGCCCCAAGTAACCAAGGGCTCTTGCCCCTTTCGTTCGGTG
>NZ_AKJI01000136.1:0-8445 GCF_000282415.1 Pseudomonas sp. GM60 | reverse complement strand
TGTAGGAGCTGGCTTGCCGGCGATGGCGTCTTTACTGGTACACCGCGTTGCCTGGATCGCCAGCAAGCTGGCTCCTACAAGAGCTCGGTGTGTTCGCGATCTGTAGGAGCGAGGCTTGCCCGCGAAGGCGTCCTTCCAGAAAATCCGTGTCGTCTGGTTCGCGAGCAAGCTTCGCTCCTACAAGAGCTCGGTGTGTTCTCGATCTGTAGGAGCGAGGCTTGCCCGCGAAGGCGTCCGGCCTGATACACCGCGTTGTCTGGATCACCAGCAAGCCGGCTCCTACAAGAGTGCGGTGTTTTTGAGGAGTTGTTTGAGGGCGGCTTGTTCCGTGGCAGTGCCTTTGGTGAGGATATGCCGAAGCTGCTGCTCGATCTGCGCCAGCGGCGCTGGTGCTTCGGGCAGGTTCAAATGTTCGGGCAGGATCTCGTCGCCAGTGCTGACCAGCAATGCAAAGTGGATGACGTTTTCCAGCTCCCGGGTGTTGCCCGGCCAGCTGTGCTGTTCCAGCAACTGCTGCGCAGCTTCGCTGATCAGCGGCACCGGCAGGTCCAGGCGCTGGCTGTAGATGCCCAGGAAGTATTCGGACAACGACAGGATATCGCCCACCCGCTCACGCAACGCCGGCAGTTCCAGCTGACCTTCGCTGAGGTAGTGATAAAGCCGCTCATGGAATTTCCCGGCGGCCACGGCTTGCGCCAGATCAATGCTGGTCGCGGCCACGAGACGCACGTCCACCGGGCTCGGTTGATGCGCGCCGACGCGGGTGACTTCGTGGTTTTCCAGTGCGGCGAGCAACTTGATCTGGATCGGCAGCGGCAAGTCGCCGATTTCATCCAGGTACAGCGTGCCGCCATTGGCCGAACCGAACCAGCCAGCACGACTGCTCGCCGAACCGGTGTAACTGCCAGCGGCATAACCGAACAATTCGGCGTCGGCGTAGGTCGGGCTGATTGCGCCGCAATTGACCGACACGAACAGCCCGCCACGATCACTGGCGCGATGGATGTGCCGCGCCAGCAGTTCTTTACCACTACCGGTTTCGCCACGGATCAACACGGAGATCGAACGCGGGGCCAGTTGCTCCAGCTCGGCGCGCAATTGACGCGAGCGCGGATCGACGAACACCAGCGCCTTGGCGCGGATGCTCAGCGGACTTTTTTCTGCGTCAGGAAAGGTCAGCAGCGGCTGACCGAAGGCTTCAAAACTCATGGCAGACTCCCGCCCAAAACCGCCGGGAGACGGGGGGCGATGTTAAAAAAAGAAAAGGTTCAAGCGCGGCGCAGGGCGTGATGTTCCATGCGGTTTTGCAGGCGATACAGATAAGCAAAACCCTGCTCCCAGCGCTGATGACCGGACTTCACGTTGATGTGTCCGGCACCCGACAGTATTCCTGCCTCGGCGCCCCAGTTACGTGCCAGTTCCAGCGCACGCGGTGCGCTGACAGCGGCGTCGTTGTCGGAGCTGACCACCTGGCTCGGGAACGGCAAAAGGCTCGTCGGAATCGGCGCGAAGTTGCGCAAGGCTGGCGCGCAGGCCGGGCGCTCGACGTCTGCCGGTGCAACCAGCAAGGCACCCCGCACCTGGCGCAAAAAATTCAGCGGGGCAGTAGCCGCCCAATGCGCGACCGTGATGCAACCCAGGCTATGGGCAATCAAAATCACCGGCGTGCTGTCAGCGGCAATCGCCTCGGCCAATGCCGCCACCCAGTCTTCACGACGGGGCGTCAGCCAATCGGCCTGCTCCACCCGCGCGCTGTTCGGCAAGCTGTTCTGCCAGTGGCTTTGCCAATGATCATCTGGCGATCCTTGCCAGCCCGGCACAATCAGATAGCGAATTGATTCGTTGCGCATGGGGGAAATCTCCTGCTGCGTGTCTGTTCCTGATCGAGTATAGGGAGGAGAGTTATATTCGTTAAGGAATAAGAAGCTATTTATTAAGACCCATAAAGAATATAAGAAACACACACAACCTGTAGGAGCCAGCTTGCTGGCGATGGCGGTGTGTCAGACAACATTTCCACTGACTGGACGAACGCCATCGCCGGCAAGCCGGCTCCTACAAGGTCACGGGTTTTCTCGAGGCATAAAAAAGGGGCCGCACCCTGCCAAGGAGACGGCCCCGGAAAATCGAAAATCGGTTAGCGTGCGGTAATCACCGACAACTTGGTAATCCCTGCCCGCTCAATCGACGCCATGGCTCGCGCCACTTCGCCGTAATTCACCCCGTCGTCCGCCTGCAATTGCACACGCACTTCGGGATCCTTGGCCTTCGCCGACTTGAGGTTGAACTCCAGCAAGTCCGGCTGAATCTCGTCCTTGTTGATAAACAGTTTTCCGGCACCGTCGATGCTCACGACCAGCGGGTCCTTCTGCTCCACCGGCGCCACGGCCTCGGTCTTGGGCAGGTTGATCGGGATCGCGTTGGTCAGCAGCGGCGCGGTGACGATGAACACCACCAGCAGCACCAGCATCACATCCACCAGCGGTGTCACGTTGATCTCGCTCAGCACCTCATCGCTGTCTTGCGTGGAGAAAGCCATCTCAGGACGCCTCCTTCACTTTCTGCGCGCTGCCCGATGCGGCGGTTTTATGCGCCGTCGGATGAATCAGCACACGGAACGAACTCTTCTGCGCCAGGCTGTAGAAGTCATGGGCGAAGTCATCCAGGTCCGCCGCCGTCAGTTTCAGACGACGCAAAAAGTAGTTGTAAACCAGCACCGCCGGTACCGCGACGGCGATCCCCACACCCGTTGCCACCAGCGCCGCGCCAATCGGCCCGGCCACGGTTTCCAGGCTGGCGGAGCCCGCTGCGCTGATTCCTTTCAACGCCTCCATGATTCCCCACACAGTGCCGAACAAACCAATGAACGGTGACGTACTGCCAATACTTGCGACCACCGCCAAACCTGTTTCCAGCGAGCGGCGCTCACGCACGATCTGCTGACGCAAAGCACGCTCAAGACGATCCTGATGGTTGATCGCCTGGCTCAAATCCACCGCTTGTGGCGCCTCCCCTACCTGTATTGCCGCGTAGCCGGCCTGGGCCACTCGGGCCGCCGCGCCCGGCTGGGTCTCGGCCAACTCCGCCGCCGAATCAAGGCTCGACGCCGCCCAGAACTGCTTATGAAACTTTCGGTCCTGTACCTTGAGACGGCCGAACTGCACGCCTTTGAGCAACGCCAGGCCCCAAGTGGCAACGGAAAAAACCACCAGCAGCCAGATCACCGCGCTTTCGATGGATTCAAGTGGAGATGCCAGTAACGTCATGATGAGTTCCTCGTGTAAACGTTTCGCGCGAATTTGGTTGCGGTTTAATGAAGCTTGAAATCGATGGGCACGCTGACCCAGCCGTCCTGGGCGACCTCACCCTGCTTGGCCGGCACGAAACTCCAACGTTTCACGGCATTGATCGCCGCCTCATCGAGGGAATCGCGACCACTGCCTTTCTGGATCTGAATCTCGCCAGGCTTGCCGTTGGCCAACACATGCACCCGCAATAACACCGTGCCTTCCCAACCGCGACGCACGGCTTGCGACGGGTATTCCGGCGCCGGGTTTTTCAGGTACGCGGCATTGGCCGAGGCAGGCGTCACCGGCGCGGGCGCCGGTGGTGCAGGTGGCGCCGGGGCCGCGACAGGGGCTGCCGGTTGTGGCGGCGCAGGCGGTTGCGGGGCGACTTTTTGCACCGGTTTCGGTACGGGCTTGGCGACCGGTTTTGGTTTGGGAATCGGTTTCGGTGGCGGCGGCTTCACGGCCAGCTCGTCTTCCACCGGCGGCGGTGGCTCGACCACGGGTTGCACCGGCTGCGGTGGCGGCGGCTCGACCACGGGCGGCGCCGGACGCGAGAATTCAATCGTCATCGGCGGAATTTCCGGCGGCACGATCGGCAATGCCTTGGTCGGCTGCTGATTGACCCAATAGATGACTGCGCCATGCACCAGCAGCGCCAGCACACCGAGCAGAATCGTTTCCCGGCGACTCAGAATGCCCTTGGGCGCACGCTGCAAACGCAGCTGCCCCAAGGGCACTCGGTGCACCCGGCCGAGGTCGACCAACTCGCCACCCGGCGCCTGGCGCCACAGCACCTCGTGTGCGCTGGCGGCGGTCTGGACATTGCCCATTGCTTAACTCCCTGCGGTCTCTTTGCGGATAACCGAAACGTCGTGCCAGACATCCCCCGACGACGTATCGATGGGTGAATCATTGAGGCAGACGCTTATCTCAGAAAGTAATCTTTAAAGTTATGCATAGACCAAAAACGAATATAAAAGACCACCCATCGGCTCCAGGCCTTGCCCGGCAAGGGCTGCGGGCAACAGGCGGAAATCACATGCCTTTAAGGCATCGAAAATATTCACCAAAGGCATGATTTGGGGACCATTTTCACGGCCACGAGGCCTTGGCGCCGGCAATCGGGCGGCAGGGACAACGCTCTATTGATATTCTTTTATCATCTAATAATTATTTGATTGCTTCGTTGACGGAATAAGCGATTACCTTTAAAAAACCTCAACCACGCTCGTCGCACATGCCATCGAGGTCGTTTCAGGATGCCGGGAAAAACCTATGGACCTTCGTCAGCTGCGTTACTTCATTGCCCTCACCGAACACCGAAGTTTCGTACGGGCAGCCGACGCCATGGGCATCACTCAGCCGGCATTCAGTCGCAGTATTCAAGGGCTTGAACAGGAATTCGGCTGTGCACTGGTGGACCGTGGCAACAAGGACTTGCGCCCCACGCCGGAAGGTCAGGTGGTGCTGCAACATGCACTGACGCTGGTACAGGGCGCCGCACTGCTCAACGCCGAAGTCACGCAAATGACCAAGCTCGACGCCGGTGAACTGCGGCTCGGCTGCGGACCGGCACCGGCGGTAAAACTGGTGCCGGATGCGGTGGCGCAGTTCATCAGCGCCCACCCGAAAATACGCACCTGTTTTCAGGTGGATAACTGGGAAAAACTCAGCCGCGCCCTGAGCCGTGAAGAGATCGAATTTTTCATCGCCGACATCCGCCATTTCGAAGCGGATCCGAACTTTCAGACCCGAGCGCTGACGCCCAAACGCGGTGTGTTTTTCTGCCGTCCGGGGCATCCGTTGCTGGCCAAGGAAAGCCTGTCGACCAACGACATGTTCGATTACCCGTTGGCGACCACGCAGATCCCGCCGGGTATTCGCAAACTGCTGGCGAACCTCAGTGGCCGGATCGATTTTTCACCAACCATCGAGACCGAGCATTTTCCGGCGCTGGCCAGGATCGTGCTGCAATCGAACGCCATCGGAGTAGGCACGGAGGAAGCGTTTGTCGAGGACATCGCCGACGGTTCGCTGGTGCTGCTGCACTGGCGAAACCTGCCGCCGCACATCGAGAGCATGAGCGTGCGATGCGGGATTGTCAGCCGCACGGGGTTCCGGTTGTCACCGGCTGCGCGGGCGATGATCGAGACGTTGGTGGCGGTGGATAAGCAGGATGTCAGCGTCGCGGTTTGAACAGAACGACCGCTTTCGCCGGCAAGCAAGCCCCCTGTAGGAGCTGGCTTGCCAGCGAAGAGGCCCTCAGACGCGCACACCCTCCACCGTTTGCCCCTGCACTTCTTCCTTGCGCACAAACCGGTTCGCCCGCCCGAACGTCCCGAAATCGTTAAACCGCACGCCCATCTCACGCATCACTTTGTGCGCTACCGGCACGGTCAACTGGCGGATGTAAAACGGTTCCTTCACCACGAAGTGATGGATCCCGTGGCTGCTGCCGAAATTGAAGCAGAACGCCTGCAACGGCCACATCCACCACGGGTTCAGTACCTGGGTTTGCTGGATCACGTTCCCCGGCTCCACATCGCCGTAGTAATGCATGTTCGAGCTGACAAAGTGCAGGCAAAACGTGCGCAGCACGTTCGGGCCGAAGATCACCACTGCCGCGATATCGATCACCTGCATCACCGAGAGCGTGGTCGCCGACCACTCAATCGGTGCTCCCAGCAAATGGGCGACGCCGTTAGCAGCGTGGAAGCCGAGAAACACGTACCACGCGCCCCAATGCACCAGCGCGAGCGGCGCATAGACCTTCAACGCACGCTTGATGATGCTGAACTTGTGGGTCCAGGTCTTGGCCCGCAGCATGCGGATGAACGCCGACATCACGTTGTCGCCGACCATCAATAGCCGCGCAAAACCCCACGGCTCGCCATTGGTGATCGCGCGCTCTTCCATGTCGGCTTCAGTGCCGGACACCTTGTGGTGATTGAGGTGCAGATGCCGGCGAATCCACGGGTTGATCGTGCTCGGCCGCGCCAGCCACACCAGGCCCATCATCAGGTTGTGCGGCACGCGTTGTTTACGGAAGTACATGCTATGAATCAGGTCGTGCTCCAACTCGTGGGTCAGCGACGCAAAGAACGCGTTGAGCAGCAGACATGCCCACCAGGCCATGTATCCGTTGATGTACAGCGCTGCCGAACCGATCATTCCCGCCAAAGCAAAGGCCAGAATGCCCGCGCCCAAGGCGTCCTGATGGTTGAGAATCGGGTAGCGTTTACGCAGTTCGACGCCTTTGGCCAGCACCACTTCGCGAATATGCGCAGATCGCTGAGCTGCATTCAGTCGCTGGGGACTTGCAGAAGTACCGTCCATGCTTCCATCCTCTGGTTATTGATGTTCGCATCCTGCCGTGTGAACCTTCACAAGGCGGTAGCCCTGGACGCCAACCTGTTGACCGGAAGCGCCAATCAGCATGACTGAACCGACCTCCCTCGCCAGCTGGACCCGTGCCCTGCGCAAGCAACTCGATGCGCTGGGCCTCGACAGCACCGCGCTGTGCCATCAGGCGGGGCTCGATCCGCAATTGATGGACGACCCGAACGCCCGTTACCCGTTGTCGGGCACTACGCGGCTGTGGGAAATCGCGGTGCAGGTCAGCGGCGATCCGGCGATCGGCTTACGGGTGTCGCGCTTCGTCAGCCCGACCACCTTTCACGCACTCGGCTATGCGCTGGTGGCCAGCGGCAGTTTGCGCGAAGTGTTCGAGCGCATCGTGCGTTATCACCAGGTGGTCAGCGATGCCCTGGATCTTGAACTGAGCCGCACCGAGGATCGCTATCGCTTCCGCCTGAAAATCCCGCCAGGCAACCCGGCGCCAGCGTTCGAAGCCATCGACGCTTTCACCGCGATTTACGTGCGCACCTGCCGCAACCGACTGGGCCGCGACTACGCGCCGCTCGCGGTGTACCTGCGTCGCCCGGAACCAGCCGACGCGCATCAATGGCACAAAGTCTTCCGCTCACCGGTGCACTTTTCGGCCGACGAAGACCGGCTGGAGTTTGCGTTGGTGGACTTCGACAGCCACTTGGACGACGCCAACCCGGAACTGGCCGAACACAACGAAACCGTGCTCAAACGCACGCTGGCGCAGCTCAAACCCCTGACCTGGGAGCGCAAGGTCCGCGACGCCATTGAAGAGCAACTGCCCGAGGGCGAGCCCAGCGCCGAACACATCGCCAAGGCCTTGCACCTGAGCTTGCGCAGCCTGCAACGGCATTTGGCAGATGAGGGTTGCCGGTTCGATACGCTGCTCAATGAAAGCCGTGAAAACCTTGCGCTGCTGCACCTGCGCGACCCGCAATGTTCGTTGAGCGAGATCAGTTATTTGTTGGGGTTTGCGGATACGAGCAGTTTCAGCCGCGCGTTCAAGCGCTGGACAGGGATGACGCCGGGGCAGTTTCGGGATGGGTTGCGGTGACAGGATTCTAAAGGTGTGCTGAATGTTCCGGCCTCATCGCGAGCAGGCTCGCTCCCACAATGGATCTTCAGCGAACACAAAAATTTCCTGGCAACGCAGCCCCCCTGTGGGAGCGAGCCTGCTCGCGAAGGCGATTGCCCAGGCACCGCAGAAGCTTCAGCGTCCGCGATCCCGCCGCACCAACTTGCGCACCCGCGCCACCAGCTCGCTCACGGCAAACGGCTTGAGCAGATAATCGTCCTCATGCAGCTCCAACCCGCGCAGGCGATCTTCAATGCCATCCTTTGTGGTGAGAAACAGCACTGGCGTCTCGCCGAGCTTGCGGATCTGTTGCTGCAGCTGCCAGCCGTTCAACCCCGGTAGCATGACGTCAAGAATGATCAGCTCGTATTCACCGGTCTCGATGAAGCGACGGCCGTCCATGCCGTTGAGCGCCACATCCACCGAGTAACTCGCTTCGCTCAGGCCGTTGGCCAGGAGTTTGGCGGTCTCCGGCTCGTCTTCCACTAACAGCACACGCATGGCACACCTCGATTGTCGTCGTCACAGGCTAGGCGCCTTCGCGGACAAAGCCCACCTTTACTGTGATGCTTCGGTTCGGCGGTAACGGCGGGTTGGGGTACATATCCGTTTCTGCGGTGTTGGCGGCTATTGGTTTCGCCCTTACGGCGAGTCACTTGGAAAAGCCCCAAGTAACCAAGGGCTCTTGCCCCT
>NZ_AKJI01000135.1:0-7953 GCF_000282415.1 Pseudomonas sp. GM60 | reverse complement strand
ACCCTTGTAGGAGCCGGCTTGCTGGCGATGGCGATCTTGATGACCCCATCGCCAGCAAGCTGGCTCCTACAGGTCTTGGTGGTTTAGCCGACGTGAAAGGTCTGACCGGTTTGCAGGCCTTCGACGCTTTTTGCATAGGCCAGTGCCACATCGACAGCCGGAACCGGTTTGAAGCCGCGGAAGTACGGCGCGTATTTGCCCATGGCTTCAACCAGGACATTCGGGCTCACCGAGTTCACCCGCAGGCCGCGCGGCAGTTCGATCGCGGCGGCACGCACGAAGCTGTCGATGGCACCGTTGACCAGTGCGGCCGAAGCACCGCTGCGGATCGGGTCGTGGCTGAGCACGCCGGTGGTGAAGGTGAACGATGCACCGTCATTGGCGAATTCGCGACCGATCAGCAGCAGGTTGACCTGGCCCATCAGCTTGTCGTTCAGGCCGAGGGTAAAACTGTCGGCGGTCATTTCGTTCAGCGGCGCGAAGGTCACGTTGCCCGCAGCGCAAACCAGTGCGTCAAACTTGCCGGTCTGTTCGAACAGTTTGCGAATCGAGGCGCTGTCGCTGATATCCACTTGGAAATCGCCGCTGTTGCGACCGATGCGGATGACCTCGTGACGCTCGGACAACTCCTTGTCGATCGCCGAACCGATGGTGCCGCCTGCGCCAATCAAAAGAATTTTCATGTTGTTTATCCTCATGTGTGTTGAAAGTGGCTTCAGTCTAGAGTGGTTTTTTCTGTGGATAAGCGCGCTAATAGGCAACCTTTGGTTTTCTAATGGAAACAATCCATGAGCGAGATGGATGATCTGGCGGCGTTTGCAGTGCTGATTGAAGCGGGCAGTTTCACCTTGGCGGCGCAGCAACTGGGTTGCAGCAAGGGCCAGTTGTCCAAGCGCATCAGCCTGTTGGAGACTCGGTTTTCCGTGGTGCTGCTGCAACGCACCACCCGCCGCTTGAGCCTGACGGCGGCGGGGGCGGCGCTGTTGCCGCAAGCCCAGGCGCTGGTGGTGCAAGTGGAAAGGGCGCGTCAGGCATTGGCGCGGTTGAAGGACGATATGGCAGGGCCGGTGCGTATGACGGTTCCGGTATCGTTGGGAGAAACCTTCTTCGATGGCTTGCTGCTGGAGTTTTCCCACAAGTACCCGCAGGTGCAGATAGAGCTCGACCTCAGCAACAATTACCGTGACTTGTCCCGCGACGGTTTTGATCTGGCGGTTCGCTCTGACGTCGGCAATGACGAGCGTCTGGTGGCGCGACCGCTGTTGGCCTGGCACGAACTGACCTGCGCCAGCCCGGCTTACCTTGAGCAACACGGCGAACCGCTGACCCCGCAGTCCCTGGCTGAGCACCAATGTTTGCTCAACAGCCACTACAGCGGCCGCGAAGAATGGCTGTATCACCAGCAGCACGAATTATTGCGGGTGCGTGTGTCGGGACCGTTCGCCAGCAATCATTACAGCCTGCTCAAAAAAGCCGCGCTGGCGGGCGCAGGCATTGCGCGTCTGCCGTCCTACCTGTTGCAGGCGGAATTGGCTGACGGCCGTTTGCGCTGGCTCTTGCGCGATTATCAGACGCGTCGCATGCCGATGTATTTGGTGCACCCGTATCAGGGTGGGTTGCCCAAGCGCACGCAGGTGCTGGCGGATTACTTGATTGGCTGGTTCAAACGCAGTGGGGAGGCGTTGGACAGGCTCTGACCGATCAAACAAAACCCTGTAGGAGCCGGCTTGCCGGCGATCGCGGTTTAACATTCTACAGAGAGGTTGACTGATACTCCGCTATCGCCGGCAAGCCGGCTCCTACAGGGGATTTTCGGTGTTGTCTGAATTCTGCCCGGCACAAAAAAACGGCCCGAAGGCCGTTTTTTGTTTACCGCGAACGCTTAACCACCGAGGTACGCTTCGCGCACTTTCGGGTCGGTCAGCAGTGCTTCACCGGTGCCTTGCATCACCACGCGGCCGTTCTCCAGAACGTACGCGCGGTCAGCGATTTTCAGCGCCTGGTTGGCGTTCTGCTCGACCAGGAACACCGTCACGCCATCCTTGCGCAGCTGTTCGATGATGTCGAAGATCTGCTGGATGATGATCGGCGCCAGACCCAGCGAAGGCTCGTCGAGCAGCAGCAGCTTGGGCTTGCTCATCAGCGCACGGCCGATGGCGAGCATTTGCTGTTCGCCGCCGGACATGGTGCCGCCGCGCTGATTGAAACGCTCTTTCAGGCGTGGGAAAAGTCCGAGGACCTTGTCCATCTGTTCCTGGTAATCGCCCTTTTCAGTGAAGAAACCCCCCATGGAGAGGTTTTCTTCCACGGTCAGGCGAGCAAACACCCGACGACCTTCCGGCACGACGGCGATGCTCTTGCGCATGATCTGCGACGAGCTCTGGCCGACGAGCTCTTCGCCCATGTAGCGGATGCTGCCGCTGTGGGCTTGCGGCGAACCGCAGAGGGTCATCAGCAGGGTCGACTTGCCGGCGCCGTTGGCACCGATCAGGGTCACGATCTCGCCCTGACGGACTTCGACGTTGACGCTGTGCAGCGCCTGGATCTTGCCGTAGAAGGTGGAAACGTTTTCGAATTGCAGCATTTACGCTTCCCCCAGGTAGGCTTTGATCACTTCAGGATTGTCGCGGATCTGTTCCGGCGTACCGTCAGCCAGAGGCGTGCCCTGGTTGATCACGACGATGTGGTCGGAAATGCTCATGACCAGTTTCATGTCGTGTTCGATCAGCAGCACGGTGACGTTGTGCTCTTCACGCAGCATGCTGATCAGCGCCTTGAGATCCTCGGTTTCCTTCGGGTTCAGGCCGGCAGCCGGTTCGTCGAGCATGAGGATCCGCGGGCGGGTCATCATGCAACGAGCGATTTCCAGGCGACGTTGCTGACCGTAGGCCAGGGTGCCGGCCGGACGGTTGGCAAACGCCTTGAGGTTGACCTTGTCCAGCCAGTACTCGGCGAACTCCATGGCTTCGCGTTCGCTTTTGCGGAAGCCCGGGGTCTTGAACAGGCCCGCCAGGAAGTTGGTGTTCAGGTGACGGTGCTGGGCGATCAAGAGGTTCTCGACCGCCGTCATGTCCTTGAACAGCCGCACGTTCTGGAAGGTGCGCACCACGCCTTTGAGGGCGATCTTGTGGCCGGGCAGGCCTTCGATCGGCTCGCCGTCCAGCATGATGCTGCCGCCGCTCGGCTTGTAGAAACCGGTCAGGCAGTTGAACACGGTGGTCTTGCCGGCGCCGTTGGGGCCGATCAGTGCCACGACCTGTTTCTCTTTCACGCTCAGGGCTACGCCATTGACGGCCAGCAAGCCGCCGAAGCGCATGCTCAGGTTTTCGACTTTAAGGATCTCGCGGCTCATTTGCGCAGCTCCATGTGAGGACGTTGCATGGGCAGCAGACCTTGAGGACGCCAGATCATCATCAGCACCATCAAGGCGCCGAACATCAACATGCGGTATTCACTGAACTCACGCATCATTTCCGGCAACAGGATCATCACCGTGGCGGCGAGTACGACACCCAGCTGCGAGCCCATGCCACCCAGCACCACGATGGCGAGGATGGTCGCCGACTCGATGAAGGTGAAGGACTCCGGTGTCACCAGGCCCTGACGCGCGGCGAAGAAGCTGCCGGCGAAACCGGCGAAGCATGCGCCGAGGGTGAAGGCAGAGAGCTTGATGATCGTCGGGTTCAGGCCCAGTGCACGGCAGGCGATTTCGTCTTCACGCAACGCTTCCCAGGCGCGGCCCAGGGGCATGCGCAGCAAGCGGTTGATGACGAACAGCGCAAACAGCGCGAGGAACAGCGCGACCAGGTAAAGAAAGATCACCTTGTTGATCGAGTTGTATTCCAGGCCGAAGTACTCGTGGAACGTCTGCAGGCCTTCAGCCGCCTTACGTTCGAAAGTCAGGCCGAAGAACGTCGGTTTCTCGATGTTGCTGATGCCGTTCGGACCACCGGTGATGTCGGTCAGGTTACGCAGGAACAGACGGATGATTTCGCCGAAGCCCAGGGTCACGATCGCCAGGTAGTCACCACGCAGACGCAGGACCGGGAAACCGAGCAGGAAGCCGAAAGTGGCCGCCATCAGGCCGGCGATCGGCAGGCAGATCCAGAAGCTCAAGCCGTAGTAGTGCGACAGCAGCGCGTAGCTGTAGGCGCCGACGGCATAGAAACCGACGTAACCGAGGTCGAGCAGGCCAGCCAGGCCGACCACGATGTTCAGGCCCAGGCCCAGCATCACGTAGATCAGCACCAGCGTGGCGATATCCACCGCACCGCGAGAACCGAAGAACGGCCAGACCAGCGCGCCGACGATCAGCGCGATGATGATCCAGCGTTGGGTGGTCGGCAGGGTCAGGAAATTACTGGCCTTGGCCGGCATCACCGGCAGGTTGGGCGAGGATTTCCAGGCCGAGCTGATCTGCTGGTCGAACAGCACCCGCAGGAACATCAGTACCGAGCACACGGCGATGGTGATCAGCGTTGCAGTGCTGGTGCCATGGACTTCGAGGTTGATGCCGACAATGGTCAGCTTCAGACCGAGTACCGGGTAGGCAACGGCCCACACCAGCAAGGCGCTGAACAACGCCTGTTTAAGATTCCTAGTCATACTTTTTCAACCTCCGGACGGCCCAACAGGCCGGTAGGCCGGAACAACAACACCAGAACCAATAGGCCGAACGCCACGACGTCCTTGTACTGGTCGCCGAAGATATCGGCACCGAAGGCTTCCGCCACCCCAAGCACGATCCCGCCGAGCATGGCGCCGGGGATGCTGCCGATACCGCCCAGTACCGCTGCGGTGAAGGCCTTGAGGCCGACCAGGAAACCGGCGTTCGGGTTGATCACGCCATATTGCATGCTCAGCAGCACGGCCGCGATGGCCGCCAGTGCGGCACCGATGACGAAGGTCAGGGCGATGATGTTGTTGGTGTTGATACCCAGCAGGTTGGCCATCTTGATGTCTTCGGCACAGGCGCGGCAGGCGCGACCCAGGCGAGAGCGGGAGATGAACAGCGTCAGGCCGAGCATGGCGATCAGGGTCACCACGAACACCACGATTTGCATGTAGGAAATCAGCACTTCATGTGCGCCACCTGGCCCGATGGCGAAGTTGCCGGGGATCAGGTTGGGGATGGATTTGTCCTTGGAGTCTTGCGCCAGCAGAACCGTGTTCTGCAGGAAAATCGACATGCCGATGGCGGAAATCAGCGGGATCAGACGGTTGCTGCCGCGCAAGGGGCGGTAGGCGATCCGTTCGATGCTGTAACCGTAGGCACTGGTCACGACGATGGTCGCGAGGAAAGCGGCGGTCATCAACAGCGGAACACTGTCGAGTCCCATCATGGACAGGCCCGCAATGGCGATGAACGCCACGTAGGAACCGATCATGTACACCTCGCCGTGGGCGAAGTTGATCATTCCAATGATGCCGTAAACCATCGTATAGCCGATGGCGATCAGGGCATACGTGCTGCCAATGGTCAGACCATTAACCAGCTGTTGGAAGAAGTGATAGATGTCAGGCATTACAGCGCTCCTAAAAACCTGATACGCATTTCACTGGTGGAGTCATTTTCCCGCTCGAGCCCCGTGGATCTGCATCCACTTCGAACGCGAGGTTTGCCAGCGAACCGCTGATGACGGTTTTGAGATTTTCAGGTGGGGAGACTGGCGGATCACGCCAGCGCGGCCCAATACGTTCGTAAAACAAAGCCCACGGCACGCCGTGGGCTTTATTGGCAGTCAGTCAGGCAACGCCTTACTGAGGCTTGGCTTCAGTTTTTGGTTTGCCGAAGTGCCACTCGTAAACCACAAATTTGAAGTCTTTCAGGTCGCCCTTGTCGTCGAAGCTCAGGTCGCCGGTAGGAGTCTTGAAGGTGCCTTTGTGGATGGCTTCAGCCACTTTGGCGGAGTCTTCGGACTTGGCAGCCTTGATACCTTCGGCGATCACTTCCACAGCCGAGTAGGCCGGGAACACGAACGGACCACTCGGGTCTTCTTTCTTCGCTTTGAACGCGTCAGCCAGAGCAACGTTGGCTGGATCCTGGTCGAAGGATTTCGGCAGGGTTACCAGCAGACCTTCGGAAGCTTCCTTGGCGATCTGCGAAATGGAGTCGTTACCCACGCCTTCCGGACCCATGAACTTGGCTTTCAGGCCTTTTTCCTGGGATTGACGCAGGATCAGGCCCAGCTCTGGGTGGTAGCCGCCGTAGTAGACGAAGTCGACGTTGGCTTGCTTGAGCTTGGAGACCATCGAAGAGAAGTCTTTGTCGCCGGCGTTGATGCCTTCGAACACGGCAACCTTGACGCCTTTGCCTTCCAGGGTTTTCTTCACGGCGGTGGCGATGCCTTCACCGTATTGCTGTTTGTCGTGCAGGACAGCAACGATTTTCGGTTTTACGTGATCGGCAATGTAGTTACCGGCGGCAGGGCCCTGGGCGCTGTCCAGACCGATGGTGCGGAACACCATTTTGTAACCACGAGCGGTGATGTCCGGGCTGGTGGCAGCCGGGGTGATCATGATCACGCCTTCGTCTTCGTAGATGTCCGAAGCCGGTTGAGTGGAGCTGGAGCACAGGTGACCGACTACGAACTTGACGCCGTCGTTGACGACCTTGTTCGCGACAGCCACAGCTTGTTTTGGATCACAGGCGTCATCGTATTCAACGGCTTCGAGTTTCTTGCCGTCTACGCCGCCCTTGGCGTTGATCTGTTCGATGGCCATTTTGGCGCCACTGAACTGCATGTCGCCGTATTGGGCTACAGGACCGGTTTTAGGGCCGGCGATGCCGATCTTGATGGTGTCAGCTGCGAACGAATGGCTGGCAACCCCGGCCAGAACCATAGCGGCAAACAGTTTGGAAATCTGCTTAGTAGCCTTAGTCATAGTGCTCCACTCTTACTGTTGTAGTTTTTATAGTCCTGGCGCCGTAGCAGCAGAACCGGGTCAGATATCTTCGAATATCCTCCGGAAAATGCCCCCGGCAACTGTACCGGTACAGTGTAGAGCGCCGATTGTCAGCCTGGGAAGGCAGCGCCGGGGGGCAAAACCTGAGGGTGTCGCTTTTTTGAAAGAAAAAGACAGAATTGCGGCGGGGGTTGTAGCTGAATTCTCAGCAATCCTTGGCTTTCCTGCAGTTTTCAATCGGTAACTCAATTGCATCCGGGTTTTTCTGCCTGACCACCGACGTTATCATCCACGTCGATTTCTTTTCCGGACAGGACCCATGACTCAAGAACCTAGCACCCTCTATGCCAAGCTGCTTGGTGAAACCGCATCTATTACCTGGAAGGAGCTGGAGCCCTTCTTCGCCAAGGGTGCCCTATTGTGGGTCGATCCCGGTCTGGATTTGATCGCCGTTGCCGAGGCCGTGGCCACCGACGAGGGCGAGAAAGTGGCTGCCTGGCTGGCTGCCGACACGGTCGCCAAGCTGTCTGAAACGCGGGCGCTGGATCTTTTTGAACGTGATCCGGAGTTGTGGGCAGTGGTGGTTTCGCCGTGGATTCTGATCCAGGAAAGGGCGACGAAGTGAAGTTGCGCACCGAATGAGTGCGTCGCTTCGCCGGGGAAAAGTGTGTAGCCGAGTAGCGTGATGGCATGTTGCCGTAGAGAAAGGCCACAGGCGGAGTTGGCATAACGGTGACGTAAACGTAACGGGCACAGTTTATTGAGCAGCCGATGGGCTGCTTAATTGTTTCTGGATGTTGGATTTGGGGGGCTATTCAGGCTGGGAGTTGTGGTTTGTGGGTTGTAGGTTGTGTACATATCCATTACTGCGGTAACGGCTGCTAATGGTTTCGCCCTTACGGCGAGTCACTTGGAAAAGCCCCAAGTAACCAAGCGCTCTTGCCCCTTTCGTTCGGTGCCTCGCCATGGCTCGGCATACCCTCGCTCCGGTCCTGCTCCGTGGGCCCGCCGCCATCGGCCATCCATGGCCGGGGGCGGCTAACCCGG
>NZ_AKJI01000134.1:0-26081 GCF_000282415.1 Pseudomonas sp. GM60 | reverse complement strand
CATCCATGGCCGGGGGCGGCTAACCCGGCATCCATGCCGGGTTGCCCACTGCGCAGAACCTCCGCTCGGCCTCTCGAGGGGGCGCTCAGATCAAAAGCTGAAGGCGAGCTAACGCTCGGCCTGATGAGTGGTGAGAAGCGGCTGGGTGCCGACCTGCTTTTGTAGGAGCCGGCTTGCCGGCGATGACGGCCTGACAACCAACCCGTTCTACGGGAACACCTGGCTTTGTACGTTTCCAAACCCATAAAAAAACCCGGCAAAAGCCGGGTTTTTTGACTGGCGTCGAGCTTAAGCGGTGAAGGTTTTGCCTTCGAACTGCTCAGCCACGAATTTCCAGTTGACCAGGTTCCAGAACGCTTCGACGTATTTCGGACGAACGTTGCGGTAGTCGATGTAGTAGGCGTGTTCCCAGACGTCGCAGGTCAGCAGCGGGGTGTCGCCGTTGGTCAGCGGGTTGCCGGCGCCGATGGTGCTGGCCAGGGCCAGGGAACCGTCAGCCTTTTTCACCAGCCAGCCCCAACCGGAACCGAAGGTGCCGATGGAAGTCTTGCTGAATTCTTCCTTGAACTTGTCGAACGAACCGAAGGAAGCATTGATGGCTTCAGCCAGTGCGCCGGTTGGTTGACCGCCGGCGTTTGGCGCCAGGCAGTTCCAGTAGAAAGTGTGGTTCCAGACTTGAGCGGCGTTGTTGAAGATACCGCCCGAGGAAGACTTGACGATCTCTTCCAGGGTCTTGCCTTCGAACTCGGTGCCTGGCACCAGGTTGTTCAGGTTCACGACGTAGGTGTTGTGGTGCTTGTCGTGGTGGTACTCCAAGGTTTCCTTGGAAATGTGCGGCTGCAGGGCATCGTGTGCGTAAGGCAGCGGCGGCAATTCGAAAGCCATGATGATTCTCCTAATCAGGTCAGTTGCGGTGAGCGCAAGGCCGATCACGGGCGGCCAGACAAGCGCCGGGGAGTTTGTACTCTTTGCGGCGCATCGAACCGGATCATAGCACCGGGGGTGCGGCATAACCACGCAACAACTGTGTGGAATAGAGGTTCCAGAGCCATTTGGAATATCAGGTAGCGATGATCAGTTGGCCGGCAACAGCGAACATCATGACGGCCACCAACAAATCAAGGATCCGCCATGTACTTGGCCGAGCCAGCCATGGCGCCAACCATGCGGCGCCCAGCGCCAACGTGAAAAACCAAAGCAGCGAAGCGCTGGCCGCGCCGACAACGTAAGCCCCGGGCTCGGTTTGTTGCGCACCGAGAGAGCCAATCAGTAAAACGGTATCCAGATAAACATGCGGGTTGAGCAAGGTCACCGCCAGGGCGCTGAGCATCACCGCGCGCAGTGAACGGACCGTCTGGTTTTCACCCTGTTGCAGGCTTTGCTTCGAGCAGGCCCGGCGCAGCGCGAGGCTGCCGTACCACAGCAGAAACGCCGCGCCGCCCCAGCGAGCGATGGCCAGCAAGGTCGGGTTTTGCGCCAGCACGGTCGCCAGACCGAATACGCCGGCCGCCACCAGCAGCGCGTCGCAGGTCACGCAGAGCGCTGCCACCGGCAGGTGGTGTTCACGTCGCAGGCTCTGGGCCAGCACAAACGCGTTCTGAGTGCCGATCGCCATGATCAGCCCAGCGGCCACCAACAGGCCGTTCACATAGCTTTGCCACATAAGTTTTACTCCGCGTTGGCTGCCAGATCCCGCAACACTTGCAGGGCGCGTTCGGCATCGGCCTGGCCGACGAATAAATGGTCGTGGAAGTAACCGGCGATCACGTTGCAACTGATCCCGGCCTGGCCCAACGCGGTGGCGAACGCGGCGGTCAGGCCGACGGCTTCCAGGGCCGAATGCACGTTGAGGGTGATCCAGGCTGCGACGTAGTCGAAGCTGAAACCGGCCCGTTCTGCGTGGGAACGTTCCAGAATCACCGTCAGACCTTCCTGCTCGCGAAAGCTGCCGACAATCTCAAGGTTCGATGGCAATTGACCGTCCCGCAGGGTGCAGAACACGTATTCGCCAGCGTTGAGTTGCGGGCTCATGCTGCGTAGCAGTGTTGCCAGTGAAGTTTCGCCAGCCATGTCGGTAATCCTTGTTCAAGAGTTCTTGCCGCGCATTCTCTGCTGCTAACCTGTATAAGAAAAATCAATCATGCTGATCGCTCATTAGGAAAACTGATGTTCGACTATAAATTGCTTTCTGCGTTGGCCGCCGTGATCGAGCAGGCCGGTTTTGAACGTGCCGCAAAGGTGCTCGGCTTGTCGCAATCGGCGATCTCCCAGCGCATCAAACTGCTGGAAGCGCGGGTCGGCCAGCCGGTGCTGGTGCGGATGGCGCGACCGGCGCCGACGGAAATCGGCCGACGTTTGCTCAACCATGTACAGCAGGTGCGCTTGCTGGAGCGGGACTTGCAAACGCTGGTGCCGGCGCTGGATGAAGAAGGCCTGCCGGAACGTCTGCGCATCGCCCTGAACGCTGACAGCCTCGCCACCTGGTGGGCCGAGGCGGTCGGTGACTTTTGCGCCGAGCAACACCTGCTGCTCGACCTGGTGGTCGAAGACCAGACCGTCGGCCTCAAACGCATGCGTGCAGGTGAAGTGGCGGCGTGTGTCTGTGCCAGCGAACGTCCGGTGGCGGGTGCGCGCAGCGTCCTGTTGGGTGCCATGCGTTATCGCGCGCTGGCCAGCCCGGCGTTCATCGCTCGGCATTTTCCGCACGGCGTTCGCGCCGATCAGTTGTCGAAAACGCCGGCGCTGGTGTTTGGGCCGGACGATTTCCTACAGCATCGCTACCTCGCATCCCTCGGCGTAGATGGCGGTTTCGAACACCATTTATGCCCGTCATCCGAAGGCTTCATTCGCCTGACGGAAGCCGGTCTCGGCTGGGGGCTGGTGCCGGAATTGCAGGTGCGCGAGCAACTTGAGCGCGGCGTTCTGGTGGAGCTTTTGCCAGATAAGCCCATCGATGTGCCGCTGTACTGGCATCATTGGCGCAATGGCGGTCAGTTGCTGGGGTTGCTGACCGATCAATTGGTGCGCTCGTCGAAGCAATGGCTGGTGCCGTTGACCTGACCGGCAGCGTCAAGACCTCACGCACTACGCAAAACGAAATATTCGGAGCACTACATGAAGATTCTGGTCACCGGCGCAAGCGGCTTCATCGGCGGGCGCTTTGCGCGTTTCGCCCTGGAGCAGGGCCTGGACGTGCGGGTCAACGGTCGCCGGGCCGAAAGCGTCGAACATCTGGTGCGCCGTGGCGCCGAGTTCATTGCGGGCGACTTGAGCGACCCGCAACTGGCGCGCGATCTGTGTTCCGATGTCGAAGCCGTGGTGCATTGCGCCGGTGCTGTCGGCGTTTGGGGACGTTATCAGGACTTTCATCAAGGCAACGTGCAGGTCACCGAAAACGTGGTCGAAGCCTGCCTGAAGCAACGCGTGCGGCGACTGGTGCATTTGTCCTCGCCGTCGATCTACTTCGACGGCCGCGATCACCTCGGATTGACCGAAGAGCAGGTGCCCAAGCGCTTCAAGCATCCCTACGCCGCGACCAAATTTCTGGCAGAGCAAAAGGTCTTCGGCGCCCAGGAGTTCGGCCTCGAAACCCTGGCTCTGCGCCCGCGTTTCGTGACCGGTGCCGGCGACATGAGCATCTTCCCGCGACTGCTGAACATGCAACGCAAAGGTCGCCTGGCAATCATCGGAAACGGTTTGAACAAGGTCGATTTCACCAGCGTGCAAAACCTCAACGAAGCGTTGCTCAGCAGCTTGCTGGCCAGCGGTTCGGCCTTGGGCAAGGCCTACAACATCAGCAACGGCACGCCGATTCCGTTGTGGGACGTAGTCAATTACGTCATGCGCAAAATGGACGTCCCACAGGTGACCCGCTACCGTTCCTACGGCTTGGCCTATGCCGTAGCAGCGCTTAACGAGGGCGCGTGCAAGCTGTGGCCGGGTCGTCCCGAGCCGACCCTGTCGCGCCTGGGCATGCAAGTGATGAACAAAAATTTCACCCTGGACATCAGTCGCGCGCGGCATTATCTGGACTACGACCCGAAGGTCAGTCTCTGGACGGCCCTCGATGAGTTTTGCGGCTGGTGGAAGGCTCAGGACATTCACTGACAAATCCCGTTACTGAACGCAGAGTGGGGTTCAGGGTCAATCGATGCGGCTGACGGGTTTATACTTCGCCCCATCAAGCCATCACCGCGTTCCACAAAGGTTGACTCAATGTCCATGCGTAACGATGCCAACGACGACTTCGACGATGTACCGAGCCTGCGTGCCGACAGCCTCGACGACGATGATTTTGTGCCCACCGCCCGCACCGCCGTGCATTCGCGCACACCGCCGGTGGTCAAGGTCAGGGCGGCCAGCACCGGCCCGTTGTGGGCGCTGGTCGGCGCCTTGTTCTTTGCGTTCGCCGGCCTTGCATGGTGGAGCTTTCAGCAGATCTCGCTGATGGAACAGCAACTGGTGGCGACCCAGGAAAGTTTCGCGCGTATCAGTGAGGATGCTGCGGGGCGCTTGCAGGACATTTCCGGCAAGGTGGTCGCCAGTCAGACCAACGTCACCAGCGACAGCGAAGCGCTGAAACTGCAAATCAGGCAGCTGGAAAGCAAACTCCAGGACCAGAGCAAACAGCAGCAGGGCGTTGCCGGCCAGACGTCGGACCTGGACAAGCGTCTGGCGCAAATGACTGCGCAAACCGCCGACCTGGACAAGCGCCTGGCGCAAGCCACCGCCCAGAACACCGAGCACCAGACCGCCAACACGCAATTGCAGGCCCAGGTCAAAGCCCTGAGCAGCGAACTGGCTGCCCTGAAAAGCGCCCCGGCGGACACTGAAAAATTCGACGCCCAGCTAAAAAGCCTCGGCGCCGACATCACCGCGCTGAAAAAACAAGGCAACCCGAGCGCCGCCATCGAACGCCTGGAACAAGACATGATCGTGCTCAAAAGCGAACAGGACAACCGCCCGGCCGCCGCGTCAGGCCCATCCAGTACCGCCGAGTTCGACGCCTTCCGTAGCCAGGTCACCCGCAACATCAACACCCTTCAGGCGCAGATTCAGAATTTGCAGCAGCAATTGCGGGCCAGGCCTTGAGGCTGAAGGCGCGGTAATGCGCTGCAATACCATTTTGCAGACTGCGGTTCGCTGAATATCCATACATGCCCCATTGCCGTCTACGCTCTTCAAACACCGAAGAAAACGAGGGATGCGCAATGGGGTTTTTGCACAGGTTGGCCCTGCTGGGCGGGATGCTGTTGCTGTGTCTTGGGCAGGCGCAAGCCGCCGGGACCGAGAAGGACGACAGCCAGGCCGCCATCGCCTTGCTGGAAAAAGCCCTGGCCTATTACCACGACAACGGCGACAAGGCGTTTGCGGCCTTCAGTCGTCAGGGCGAGTTTGTCGACAAGGACCGCTACGTGTTCGTGCTCGATACCAAAGGCGTGATGCTCGCCAGCGGTGGGCCTTCTTCGGCGTTGATCGGGCGTGATGTATCGGATGTGCTCGGGCCGGATTTGCAGAAGGCTTTCAAGGACGCATTGAAAGTGCCGGAGGGCAATGGCATTCAGCAAGCGGAGTATCGCTGGCAGAACTGGTCCGACGGCAAAGTCGAACGCAAGCATGTGTTCTACCAACGGGTCGGCCAGCGGATTCTGGCGGTGGGTTACTACTTGCCACGGGCGTCGGCGGAGCAGGCGATGGCGTTGCTGAACAAAGCGGCGACCGATCTGGCCAAGGACGAGAAGGGCACACTCACGTCGATCAACTCGCTCAAGGGCGGTTATTTGCAGGATGACTTGTATGTGTTCGTCGTCAACCTGGATACCCAGCGTTACGTCGCCCATGGCACCAATCTGCGCTTGATCAATACCGATTTCGGCAAGATCAAGGACCCTGAAGGCAAGCCGGTCGGCGAGCCGATCCTGGCGTTGATGGCCGGGCAGGATTATGGCGAATACGCGTATCGGTGGAAAAACCCGGTGACCGGCAAGGTCGAGGACAAGCACGCGTACCTGAAGAAGGTCGGGCATTTTCTGGTGGCTGTGGGGTATTACAGCCCTTGATGATGTGGTGAATGGGAGGACGCCATCGCTGGCAAGCCAGCTCCTACAGGGATCGCACAATCTATGTAGGAGCTGGCTTGCCAGCGATGGCCGCGACTCGGTTCAACTACCGAGCCTTGTCTTCCCGCCCACGCAACACCCGGTTCGGCATGGCAATCGCCGCCGCCAACCCAAGCAACGACACCGCCGCACTGACCATCAACAAATGCCGGAAGGTCAGCAGCAGCTCGGCGCGCAAGGCGTTCTGCGCATCCCCCGGCGCGGCGTTCAGGCCATCCAGCAAGACATTCCCGGAGCTGCCCTCGGCAATCAGTGTCGAGCCGGCCAGATGGGCGAAACTCGAGTCTTGCAGCAATGCCAGCAACAACGCCGACATCAACGCCACGCCCACCGCGCCGCCCAGGGAGCGGAACAGGTTGGTGGTGCTGGTCGCCACGCCGATGTCCCGTTGTTCCACCGAGTTCTGCGTCCCGACCAATGACGTCGGGAACTGCATGCCGGAGGCGATCCCGCTGAGCACCATGAACAGACTGCTGAGCACCACCGCCTGTGGCGGACTGAACGCCATCCCGAGGATCGAGATCGGCATGAGGAGGGCGCCCGCGAGGATCATCGGTTTGTAGCGTCCGGTCACCGAGGTTCGGCGCCCGGCGAAATACGCGCCGATCGGCAAACCCATGGCCAGTGGCAACAGGTGCAGCGCAGCACTGTCGGCCCCGGCGCCGGTCACGCTCTGGAAGCGCAACGGCATCAGCACAATTAACGAAATCGCCTGGAAACTGGTGAAGAAAATCGTGCACCAGCACAGGATCGCGTTGCGGTTGGCGAACAGGTGCATCGGCAGCAACGGCTCCCGTGCACGGCGCTCATGCCCGACGAACAACGCCAGGACCACCACCGCACAACCCAGCAAACCCAGCACCTCGGCGCTGCGCCACGAATGTCCCTGGCCGACCTGAGTAATGCCGAGCAACAAGGCGGTCAAACCGATGATCATCAACACGGTGCCGAGGTAATCGATGATCGGTTTGCGCTGCGGCACCGGGAGCCCGACCAGGGTTTGACGGGCGACCAGCCAGGCGCCAAGGCCCAGCGGCAGGTTGATCAGGAACACCCAGCGCCAGGACAGGTATTCGGTCATGTAACCGCCGAGCACCGGGCCGGCGACGCTGGCCACCGCGTACATGCTGCTGAAATAGCCTTGATAACGACCACGTTCGCGAGGCGGCACGATGTCGCCGATGATCGCCTGGCTGACTGAAATCATCCCGCCGGCGCCAATGCCCTGAAGAATCCGCGCCAGCACCAGTTGCTCCATGCTCTGGGCCATGCCGCAGAAGAACGAAGCAATCGTGAACAGCCCCATGCCGAACAGCATCAACTTGCGCCGACCGTACAGGTCGCCGAGTTTGCCGTAGATCGGCACGGCCACGGTCATCGCCACCATGTAGCCGGAAATCACCCAGGCCAACAAGCTGACGTCCTTGAACTGCGCGGAGATGGCGGGCATCGATACAGCGACGATCGTCTGATCCAGCGCCCCGAGAAAGATGGCCAGCATCAGGGCGATCAGCACGCTCCGGATGGCCGGTTTGGGCGTTTCAGGCTGGTTGAGATTGGTCACGGGAGAACCTGCGGGCAGTGAGGGTCCCGCAGGAGGCAAGGGCGAGCGGGGATGCTCGCCAGTGTAAGTCGGTAGCAGGCTATTCGATAGCCTCATACGGAAGTCCGACGTAATTTTCTGCAATGGTTTTCCGACCCGCCTCGGAGTCGACGAAGTAATCGAGCTCCGACTCGCTGATGCGCTGGCTGAACGCATCGTGATCGTCAAAGCGGTGCAACATCGAGGTCATCCACCAGGAAAATCGCTCGGCTTTCCAGACCCTGCGCAGGCAGACTTCCGAGTATTTCTCCAGCAAGTCGACACGGCCTTCGCGGTAAACCTTCAGCAGGATATTGAACAACGTACTGACGTCGCTGGCCGCCAGGTTCAGGCCTTTGGCGCCGGTCGGCGGGACGATGTGCGCGGCGTCGCCGACCAAAAACATCCGCCCGTATTGCATCGGTTCGACCACGAAACTGCGCAACGGCGCGATGCTTTTTTCGATGGACGGCCCAGTCACCAAAGACTCGGCCAGCGCAGCCGGCAGCCGGGATTTGAGCTCATCCCAGAAGCGTTGATCTGACCAATTCTCGACAGCCTCGTCGGCAGGGACCTGAAGGTAATACCGGGTGCGAGTCGCCGAGCGCATGCTGCACAGGGCAAAACCGCGTTCGTGACGGGCGTAGACCAGTTCATCGTGAACCGGTGGTGTGTCGGCAAGAATCCCCAGCCAGCCGAACGGATAAACCCGTTCGAACACCTTCAGGTTGTCGGCGGGAATCGATTGCCGCGCGACACCATGGAAACCGTCGCAACCGGCGATGTAGTCGCAATCGAGCCGATACGCTTCGCCGTCCTTTTCGAACGTCACGAACGCTTCATCGGTTTTCATGCCGTGAGGCACGACGTTGCTGGCTTCATAGATGGTCTGCGCGCCGGTCTCCCGACGAGCGGCCATCAGGTCGCGAGTGACCTCGGTTTGCCCGTAGATCATCACGGTTTTGCCCCCGGTCAGGGCGTGCAGATCGATGTGCACCTGGCGCCCGTCGAGGGCCAGTTCGAAGCCGCCGTGAACCAGCCCTTCGGCGTCCATGCGCTGGCCAACGCCGGCCTGACGCAGCAGCTCTACCATGCCTTGTTCGAGGACACCGGCACGGATTCGCCCGAGCACATAGTCCGGGGTCTGGCGTTCGAGAATGAGGGTGTCGATACCGGCGTTGTGCAGCAATTGGCCGAGCAGCAAACCGGAGGGGCCGGCGCCAATGATGGCGACTTGGGTTTTCAACGTTTTCATTGTTTTTATGACTCGCAAGCTCCACACGACCTGCGTCGGTGAATTATTTTTATGGATCGAGTGCTTGCATTTTTCACTTGCGGGTCTGTCAATTGAAGGTGAAAACTGAGCCGATAGCTGTACTTTCTGCCAATCGGTGCGATTATCGCCCGTCACCTCCCGAGGCCTGGATTGAAGTTATGAACAAGCCTGCCCTGCCTTCGATACCGGTGTTCAAGCTCTACGGTGAAAGCCTGGACTGGCCGACCCCGGACTTGCTGCACTGTGAAACCATTTCCAAACGCAGCCGCGAACACCAGTGGGAAATCAAACCCCATCGCCACGCCGATTTATGCCAATTACTCTTCGTGTTCAAAGGTCAGGCAGAGCTTGAAATCGAAGGCAAACGTACGCAATTGGACGAACCGGCGATCCTGGTTCTGCCGCCGTTATCGGTGCACGGTTATCGTTTTTCCGAGGATGTCGAAGGCTTTGTCGTGACCCTCGCCGCGCCACTGGTGGCCCATCTTCAGGCGCAGCTGGGCAACTCGGTGAATGCTCTGGCCCAGGCCGAAAGTTATCCGGCCGGCAACGACAGCGAGTACCTCAACAGCCTGTTTTCTGCGCTGCAAACCGAATACACCGGCCATCAACCGGCCCGGGAAATGCTCATGCATTCGCTGGTCAGCGTGATCATGGTGTGGGTCAGCCGGCAGGCGTTGCAGCGTCGCTCGGCCAGTCAGCGTCCGCAACGTGCGCGGGAATACCTCAACGGGTTTATCCAACTGGTGGAAGAGACGTATCGCCAGCACGTCAAGGTTGAAGACCTGGCGCATCGGCTGGGGATTTCGGTGTCGCACCTCAACGGCACGTGCCGTGAGCTGGCGGGACAACCGGCGTTGCAGATCATGCACGAGCGGCAATTGCTGGAGGCCAAGCGTTTGCTGACCTACACCAGCATGACCATTTATGAAATGTCCGATGTGTTGGGGTTTTCCGATCCGACCAACTTCACGCGCCTGTTCCGACGTCGTGTGGGGATCTCACCCAAGGCGTTCCGCGACCGCTTGAAGGCCGATCAGGACAACGAGGCCTGATCCCTTCATCACCGGAGGGCGTTGAGGGTCGCGTTGTGGGGAATGCAGCGCTCGAAGTTGCAGCTCGCGTACTCACGGGGCAGGTTTCGCAATTGCTCAACGCGCCACGCCGCGGTGCCGTACAGCGCCAGCGTCACCGCGCAGGTGATGAAAATGGCGAGGTATCTTCTTGTTTTCGTGTTCATGGCGTTGACCTCTGAACGAATACCCTTCGGTACTAAGTTCAGCATAGGTCAGCGGCAGTGAGTTGCCAGTGAAGCGGCTTTCAGAACGCTGATGCCCCTGTAGGAGCCGGCTTGCTGGCGATAGCGGTGGGTCAGTCAACCTGTTTATTGACTGGACGGACGCCATCGCCAGCAAGCCGGCTCCTACAGGGGGGCGTATTTACAATTCTGCATCCCACTCTGGTTCTTCCGGAAACCTGAGCACCAGGAAATCCAGCACGCTGCGCAATGCCGCCGGCATGTGCTTGCGTGAGGCATACACCGCGTAGATGTTCATCTGGCGCGGTTCGGCCTGGGGCAGCAGGCGGATCAGTTCGCCGCTGTGGATATGCACACCCGCCTGATAACTCGGCAGCATCGCCACCCCGGCGCCAGCGATTGTTGCGCGCAGCAGGGTGCTCGCTTCATTGGCGCTGATGTTGCCCTGCACCGGCACCGAGACCGGTTCGCCGTCCTGCTCGAAATGCCACAGGCTTTTGCCGAAGTAGGAGTGGGTCAGGCAGTTGTGCTGGCTCAGGTCTTCCACCCGCATTGGCGTCGGGTGCTCTTGCAGGTAAGCGGGGGCGGCGCAGATCACCGAGCGGCAGACCGTCAGCCGCCGCGCAATGAGGTTCGGGTCCAGGTCATTGCTGGTGCGAATCGCCAGATCGATGCGCTCATCCACCAGGTTCACCGTGCGGTCGAGCATCTGCAAGTCAATGCTGACGCCGGGATAACGTTTGACGTAGGCGGCCATCGCATCCGCCAATTGCGCCTGGCCGAACGAGGTGCTGACGCTGATCCGCAGCAGGCCACGCGGCGCATCGTCCGGCTCGCTGACGGCGGCTTGCATGTCTGTGGACAGGTCGAGCATCTGTCGACAGCGCGGCAGGATTTCACTGCCGGCGGCGGTCAGGCTCAATTTACGCGTGGTGCGATGCATCAGGCGTGCGCCGACCCAGTCTTCCAGTTCCGCCAGATACCGCGAAACCACCGGCCGCGACAGGTCCAGGTGATCGGCGGCGGCCGACTGGCTGCCGAGGTCGACCACCGTGACGAATACGCGCATTGCTTGTAGACGATCCATGATTTGCCCGCTTTCAGAAACAAACTATGTCTAAGCATCGCATTTTTTGTAATGAATAAGGCAACTAAGCTCTGTCCTCCTGTAGGAGCGAGCTTGCTCGCGAAGGGCGCACAGGCACCGCGTTTCAACCGGTAAGCACGCGTCATCGTTAACGACCATCGCGAGCAAGCTCGCTCCTACAAAAGGCGTCGACAAACAACGGAGCAACAGATGATCGGTTTCAATCTCAAGCGTATTTTGCTGGCCACGGCCACCCTCGGTTTCGCGGCCCACGCGGCGGCATCGACGCTGACGCTGGATGTTTACAACCCCGGCGAGAAAGCGATCTTCCCGGTGACGTCGGTGCTGGTCAGCGGCGAGAAAGACGCGATTCTGGTGGACGCGCAATTCGGCAAATCCCAGGCCGAGCAAGTGGTGGAAAAAATCCGCGCCAGCGGCAAGCAACTGACCACCATCTACATCAGCCACGGTGACCCGGATTACTACTTCGGCCTCGACACCCTGACCGCCGCGTTCCCCAACGCCAAGGTGCTCGCCTCGCAACCGACCGTGGACCACATCAAGCAAACCGTCGACGGCAAACTGGCGTTCTGGGGGCCGAAAATGGGGGCCGACGTGCCGGCCAAAACCATCGTGCCGGACGTACTCAAGGGTGACAGCCTGATGCTCGAAGGGCAGAAGTTGCAGGTGGTGGGTCTTGAGGGCAAACAACCGGATCGCACCTTTGTGTGGATCCCGTCGATCAAGGCGGTGGTCGGTGGCGTGGTCGTCGCAGAAAACATTCACGTGTGGATGGCCGATACCCAAACCGCGCAGTCCCACGCTGATTGGCTGGCTACGCTGCACTCCATCGAAACCCTGAAACCGCACACCCTCGTGCCGGGTCACTACCTCGGCAAAAGTGCCCGCTCCCTGGCCGCCGTGCAGTTCACCGCGGATTACATCAAAGCCTTTGACGAAGAAACCGCCAAGGCCAAAGACGCCGCCGCGCTGATCGCCGCGATGAAAAAACGCTACCCGAAACTGGGCGAAGAAAGCTCGCTGGAGCTGAGCGCCAAAGTCGCCAAGGGCGAGATGAAGTGGTAACCCGATTCACCCACTCACACTGATCCACACTGGAGAACGTCATGAGCAACATCGCAATCATCGGTGCCACCGGCCGTGCCGGCAGCCAACTGTTGGAAGAAGCCCTGCGTCGTGGTCATAGCGTTACGGCCATCGCGCGCGATACGTCGAAAATCGGCCAGCGTGCCGGGGTGGTCAGCAAGAATGTCGACGTGCTGGATGGCGACGCATTACAAGCCGCTGTTGCGGGGCATGATGTGGTCATCAGCGCGGCACATTTCGCCACGATTCCCGCCGCTGCCATTGTGGCGCCGGTGAAGAAGGCCGGGGTGAAACGTCTGCTGGTGGTGGGTGGTGCCGGTTCGCTGTTGCTGCCGGACGGCACCCGCGTCATCGACAGCGAAGGCTTCCCGGCGGAATACAAGGCAGAGGCCAGCGCCGGTGCGTTGTTTCTCGAAAACCTGCGCAAGGAACAGGAACTGGACTGGACCTTCCTGTCGCCCTCGGCGGAGTTTGTCGAGGGTGAGCGTACGGGCACGTTCCGGGTTGGCAAGGATGATTTGCTGGTGAGCGGGGCGGGGCGCAGCTGGATTACGTTTGCTGATTATGCGATTGCGATGTTGGATGAAGTGGAAGCGCCGAAGCACTCCCGTCAGCGGTTTACAGTTGGGTATTGAGGTCACTGATCTCCTGTAGGAGCAAGCTTGCTCGCGATGATCGCCAACGATAACGCTGGGAACCAGATACCCCGCGGTGTTCTCCGGTTCATCGCGAGCAGGCTCGCTCCTACAGGATATTGTTCAACGCGACTGCGCCTGCTCCACCAACCACCCCATCAATTCGCGCAACTTCGGCGAAGGTGCAGGTTTCTCCGGGAATACCAGGTAATACGCCAACCCGGTTTTCACCTTCAATTCAAACGGCATGACCAGCCGCCCGGCACTCAGGTCATCGCCAATCAACGACCAATCGCCAATCGCCACACCTGTCCCCTGAGACGCCATCGACATCGCCAGGTCCAGGGTTTCGAAATGCTGACCCTTGCTGACATTGCTCAGTTGAAGATCCGCCGCTTTCAGCCAGGCATTCCAGTCGCGCTCATCCCGCGTCGGGTGCAGCAGCAAGTGCTGTTGCAGATCCGCCGGTGACTGCAAGGCCTGTGGCCCTTCCAGCATCGGTCGCGAACACACCGGCGTCAGTTGCTCATCGAACAGCAGATAAGACGTCAGCGCGTTGTCCGGCGGCGCGCCATACATCACCGCCGCATCGAATTGCTCGCGATGAAAATCCACGCCGTGCTTGACCGTGGTGGTCAGCTCCACCGGCACATCCGGACGCTCCCGTTGCCACTGCAACAGGCGCGGCAACAACCAGCGCATCACACAGGTCGGCGCCTTGAGTTGCAGGGTTTCGCGCTTCTCGCCGATCTGCTCCACCGCCTCGTCGATCAAGCCGAAAATCTGCTGCACCCGTGGCAGCCACTCCCGTCCTTCAGCCGTCAAATCCAGGCCGCGGGCCTGGCGAATGAACAGCTCATAACCCAAATGTTCTTCCAGCCCGGCGATCTGTCGACTCACCGCGCCCTGGGTGATGAACAGCTGTTCGGCGGCACGGGTGAAGTTGCAGCACTGCGCGGTAATCAGAAAAGTGTGCAGCGCCGGCAGGGGAGGCAATCGTTTCATTGGGATCCAAGGTATGACGTGAGGACATGGCTAGTATGACTTTTTATCCATTGTTGCGGCTACGTGTCGCCCGTTCCAATGAGGCCATCCCTGGACCTGCCCGCTCATCATAAACACTGCGCAGGCCCGGCGTCTCAAACGAACAAAAAGGGCAAAAGACATGGCGACGTGCGGCGAAGTATTGGTCAAGTTACTCGAAGATTACGGGGTTGAGCAGGTGTTCGGCATCCCCGGGGTTCACACCGTGGAGCTGTATCGCGGGCTGGCCCGTTCGAGCATCAACCACGTCACTCCGCGTCACGAACAGGGCGCTGGTTTCATGGCCGACGGTTATGCACGCACCAGCGGCAAACCGGGTGTGTGCTTCATCATCACCGGCCCGGGCATGACCAACATCACCACCGCCATGGGCCAGGCCTACGCCGATTCGATCCCGATGCTGGTGATCTCCAGCGTGCAGACCCGCAGCCAGTTGGGCGGCGGTCGCGGCAAGCTCCACGAGCTGCCGAACCAGAGCGCATTGGTCGGCGGCGTGGCGGCGTTCTCCCACACCCTGATGTCGGCGTCCGAACTGCCGGGCGTGTTGGCCCGCGCTTTCGCGCTGTTCCAGGCCGGTCGTCCGCGTCCTGTTCACATCGAAATTCCACTGGACGTTCTGGTTGAAGAAGCCGACGACCTGCTCAGCAGCCTGCCGGTCAACATCGACCGCGCCGGTGCTTCGCCAAGCGCGATCAGCCGCATGACCGAACTGCTCGCCGGTGCCAAGCGCCCACTGATTCTCGCCGGTGGCGGTGCTATCGATGCCGCTGCGGAATTGACTGAACTGGCTGAATTGTTGGACGCGCCAGTCGCGCTGACCATCAACGCCAAAGGCATGCTCGAATCCGGCCATCCGCTGTTGATCGGTTCGACCCAGAGCCTGGTCGCGACTCGCGCCCTGGTTGCCGAGGCCGATGTGGTGCTGGCCATCGGCACCGAGCTGGCCGAGACCGACTACGACGTCACTTTCGCCGGTGGTTTCGAAATTCCCGGCAAGCTGCTGCGCGTTGATATCGACCCGGATCAGACCGTGCGCAACTACCCGCCGCACATCGCACTGGTGGCCGATTCGCGCAACGCTGCCCAAGCCTTGCTGAGCGCGTTGTCCCACAAATCGCTGGCCGAGCGCCGCAACGATTGGGGCCAGGTCCGCGCCGCACGTCTGCGCGAAGACCTCGCCGCCACCTGGGACGCGCCGACACTGGCCCAGACCCGTTTCCTCGAAACCGTCCTGCACGAATTGCCAGACGCGGTGTTCGTCGGCGATTCGACCCAACCGGTGTACACCGGCAACCTGACCTTCAACCCGGAGCGTCCGCGCCGCTGGTTCAACTCGTCCACCGGCTACGGCACTCTCGGTTACGCCTTGCCGGCAGCGATTGGCGCCTGGCTCGGCGGTAGCGTTGAAAACGGCGCGCGTCCTCCGGTGGTGTGCCTGATCGGCGACGGCGGCCTGCAATTCACCCTGCCGGAACTGGCCAGCGCCGTTGAAGCGCGTACCCCGGTGATCGTCCTGCTGTGGAACAACCAGGGCTACGAAGAGATCAAGAAATACATGGTCAACCGCGCCATCGAGCCGGTCGGCGTAGACATCTACACCCCGGACTTCATCGGTGTCGCCAAGGCACTGGGCTGTGCGGCTGAAGCGGTCGACGGTGTCGAGCAACTGCGCGGTGCATTGCGCTGCGCGGCTGATCGCCAAGGCCCGACCCTGATTGAAATCGATCAGACTCTGTGGATGCAGGCGGTGTCGAAATGACTTTCCCCACCACGCTTGATGGTCTGTTCATTGACGGAAAATGGTCGGCGGGCAGCGAACACCTGCGCGTGATCAACCCGGCCACCGAAGCGTTGCTGACCACCGTGAATGGCGGCGATGCGCACTCCGTCGATCAAGCCGCAAACGCAGCGACCGAAGCCTTCAAGGCCTGGTCGCAAACCACGGGTGCCGAGCGCGGTGCCATCCTGCGCAAAATCGCTGCGGGCGTGCAGGCCGGTCGCGAAAAGTTGATGCACTTGCAGTCGAGCAACAACGGCAAACCGTTGTTCGAAGCGGCCATTGACGTCGATGATGTGATCGCTACGTTCGAGTACTACGCAGGCTTGGCCGAAGGCCTCGACGCCAAACAGGACAGCAACGTCGAGCTGCCCACCGACGACTTCAGCGCCCGTGTGCGTCGTGAGCCGTGCGGTGTGGTCGGCCTGATCGTGCCGTGGAATTTCCCGATGGTCACCACTGCCTGGAAACTCGCCCCGGCCCTGGCCGCCGGTTGCTGCGTGGTGCTCAAGCCTTCCGAAGTGACGCCGCTGCCGGAGCTGGAACTGGCGGCGATCATCGCCGACGCCGGGCTGCCGAAGGGCGTGTTCAACGTGGTCTGCGGCACCGGTCTGGCGGTCGGCGCGCCGATGTCGGCGGACCCGCGCATAGCCAAGATTTCCTTCACCGGCAGCAACGCGGTCGGCGTGCAGGTGATGCAGCGCGCGGCAGAAACCGTGAAGGGCGTGAGCCTGGAACTGGGCGGCAAATCCTCGCTGCTGGTGCTGGCCGATGCCGACATTGAACTGGCCGTGGAAGTGGCTTGTGGCGGTGGTTTCTTCAACGCCGGGCAGATGTGTTCCGCCACCAGCCGCGTGCTGGTCGCCGACGAGCTGGCCGACGAATTCCTCCTGCGTCTGAAGGCGCGTACTGAAGCCATCCGCGTGGCCGACCCGTTCGACCCGAACGTGGAAATGGGCGCACTGGTCAATCAGGCGCAATACCAACGCGTGCTCGGCCACATCGATCGCGGTTTGAGTGCTGGCGCCAAGCTGATCTGCGGCGGCAATCGCCCCGCAGACCTGCCGCGCGGTTATTTTTTGCAGCCGACGATTTTCACCGAAGTGCCCCTCGACAGTGCGCTGTGGTGTGAAGAGATTTTCGGCCCGGTGATCTGCGTGCGCAGTTTCGCCACCGAAGCCGAGGCGATTGCCCTGGCCAACGACAGCCAGTTCGGCCTGGTGGCCAGCGTGGTGACGCGCGATGCCGAGGCGGCGGATCGGGTTGCCAACGCCTTGCAGGCGGGGCTTGTGTGGATCAACGCGCCGCAAGTGATCTTCCCGCAGACCGCCTGGGGCGGCTACAAGCAAAGCAGCATCGGCCGCGAATTGGGGCCGTGGGGCTTGCAGGCTTTCCAGGAAATCAAACACGTGATTCGCGCCGTCTGACGCGTATCTCTGTGGGAGCGAGCCTGCTCGCGATGGACGTCAACGATAACGCGGGGGGTCAGAAAACCCGCGTCGTTCATGCACTTTTCGCGAGCAGGCTCGCTCCTACATGAGGCATGCGCTGGCGTCATGGCTTCAATGAATTTTTATCGATAGTCAGGTGTTTTACGCGACCTCAGGATGAACTCACTGGTTCAGCCAAGCCCCCGAAAATACGGGGGATAACGCTGATCCGGCCGCGCGGATGCAACAGTTTCGACCTGCCTTATACCTACAAAAACAAAGGGAGTCCGTAATGGGCGAGCATGATCTGAACAGACGTCAATTCATCAAAACCGTAGGCGTGGCCTCGGTTGCCGCGGCAGCCATGAGCTTGCCCTTCGTCAAGGCCAATGCCAGCGACACGCGCTTCCAGGGCAAGACCCTGCGCCTGCTGACCTGGTCCGATGACACAGGCCTGGCGGCACTGCGCAACATCGCCGCAACGTTCGAAGACAAGTACGGCTGCAAGGTCATCGCTGACCGCACCGGCAGTACCTCGGAAATGGTCGCCAAACTCAAGGCCGGCGGTGATCGTCCGCAATACGACATCATCACCCTGGCTGGCGTTGGCGCCGAAGGTCTGGCCGCCGCCAACCTGCTGGAAAAACCCGACCTCAACCGTATTCCCAACCTGGTGGATGTCCCGGAGAAATACCGCACCGGCGCCAATGGCCACGGGATCGGTTACCTGCTCTGGTGCAACAGCCTGGTCTACAGCACCCGTACCATCAAGGAAGCACCGGACAGTTACGCCGCCCTGTGGGACGCCGAGCTGTCGCCGAACATCTTCCTGCCGCCGCCGAACTGGACCGAAGCGATGGACCTGATCATCATCGCCGCCAAACTGGCCGGTGGTGACGAACACAACATCGAACCCGGCTTCAAGAAACTCGCCGAGCTGAAGGATCGCGTGGTGACCCTGGGTGAAAACCCGAACCAGATCGCCGAGCTGTTCCGCACCGGTTCCCTGGACATGGGTGGCTTGTACGCACCGGCCTTCTTCCCGAAACAGATCCGCGATCCGGCCTACGGTCTGGGCGCCACGTTCGGCATGAAAGAAGGTTTCTACACCGACCTGATGCTGTCGGTGATGCCGAAAAACCGTCCGGGCGATACCGACCTGACTTACGCGTTCATCAACCACTCTCTGGACCCGCTGGTGCAGGGCAAGATGGCTGAGGACATTTACAACGGCCCGGTCAACGCCAAGGCGATCATCTCCGCCGAAGCGCGCAAGAGCCCGTACATCCTCACGCCGGAGCAGATCGCCGAGAAGGCGATCATGCACGACAACGCCTTCCTGGCCTCCGTGCATGACCAATGGATTCGTCGCTACACGGAAATCTTTTCTTCCTGATCTGAATCGCAGGGAGGTTCTTCGAACCTCATCGCTGGCAAGCCAGCTCCTACAAATACAGCGCTAAGCCCTGTAGGAGCTGGCTTGCCGGCGATCGAGTGCGCAGCACTCGCCAGGATCTTCCATTGACGAGACCCTTGCTATGGAACACCAACCTCTGACTCATCCGGTCGATGCAGCTCCTGTGCGCGCCAATCGGGGTGTTTCGCCGACGACCCGCGCCTGGTTTTTTCTGACGCCGTCGATGCTGTTTCTCGGCGTGCTGATTGCCGCCAGCCTGCTGGTGCTGCGCATGAGCGTCGGCACCAAAGGCGCGGAATGGACCGGGTTCAGCCTGGCCAGCTACGCCCAATTGCTGGAACCGTATTACCTCAAATCCTTGCTGCTGACCTTGCGCCTGGCGCTGATCAGCGCAGTGATCGCCGTGGTGCTGGCGATCCCGGTGGCCTACACCATGTCGCGCCTGACGTCGCCGTTTGTGCGCAGGATCTTCCTCGCTGCGGTGCTGCTGCCATTGCTGGTCAACCTGCTGCTGCAAAGCTACGGCTGGCTGGTGATTCTCGGCCCGGGCGGCATGCTCAATCAGGCACTGATGGGCCTGGGCCTGATCAAGCGCCCGATCATGTTGCTGTACAACCAGAACGGCGTGCTGATGGGCCTGGTGCAAACCGCGTTCCCGTTGGCCGTGCTGCCGATTGCCAGCGCCATGCGCGGCGTCGCCCGCACTTACGAAGAGGCCGCCGCCACGCTGGGCGCCAGTCGCTTTCAGGTGTTCCGCCAGGTGGTTCTGCCGATGAGTTTTCCGGGGATCATCACCGGCGCGACACTGGTTTTCGCTTACAACGCCAGCAGCTTCGTGGTGCCGTTGTTGCTGGGTGGCCGACGCGTGCCGATGCTGGCGGTGATGGTCCATGACCAGATCGCCCCGCTGATGAACTGGCCCGCCGCGTCCGCCGCCGGTGTGGTGCTGATTGTCACCACGCTCGCGATCATGACTTTGTCCGAATACATCACTGGCCGTCGTCGGCGCATGCTGGAGGCTTCGCAATGAGCTCTGTGATCAAGAAGCGTTATTCGCTGCTGCCAGGCGAAACCGGCAAGTTTGCCGGCATCCTCTCGGGGTTTATTTTGCTGCTGGCGGTGTTGCCGATCCTGACCATGATCGTCATGTCGTTCAGCGGTGCGTCGAACCTCGACTTCCCGCCGAGCAGCTACAGCCTGCAATGGTACAAGGCCGCCTGGCACACCTTTGTGTCGCCGGACGCGAGTGATGTGCTGAGCCTCGGCAAAGCCATGACCACCAGCCTGATGGTGTCGTGCCTGACCATGGTTTTCGCCACGATCATCGCGGTGCCGGCAGCTTATGCGCTGACCCGTTGCGAGTTCCGTGGCAAAGCGGTGGCGCTGCAACTGATGTCGCTGCCGCTGGTGTTTCCGATGGTGGTATTGGGCCTGGCATTGCTGCTGGTGTTCGACAGCCTGCCGTTCCAGATGACCACCTCGCGGCTGGTGATCGCCCACGTGATCCTGGCGCTGCCGTTCGTGGTGAAAAACTGCACGGCGGCAATGCTCTCCATCGGCAGCGAAGTCGAAGAGGCCGCGCAAATGCTCGGTGCTTCGCCAACGCGGGCGATCATCGATGTGGTGGTGCCGCTGATGAAATCGGGGATTCTGGCGGGGATGCTGCTGGCGTTCATCGTCTCGTTCAACGAATTCACCGTGACCTATTTCCTTTACACCATCGACGTGATGACCGTGCCGATCTGGATGTACAGCCGCACCGTGTCGTCGCTCGACCCTACCGTATTTTCGTTTGCCGTGCTGATCGTGCTGATCGACTTCGTCCTGATCTGGGCGTTGGAGAAGCTGGTCGGTGAAGGTGGCGTTTCGTTCTGATTCTTGAGGTGATTTATGTCTGGTCTGATTCTGGAAAACGTCGAGAAACATTACGGCTCGGCCTGCGCGGTAAAGGATGTGAACCTGCATTTGCCGGAAGGCAAACTGGTGTGTTTCCTCGGCCCTTCGGGCTGCGGTAAAACCACCTTGCTGCGGATGATCGCCGGCCTTGAAACCCTGACCGGCGGCGAGATTCGCCTGGACGGTGAAGACATCGGCCAAACCCCGGCGCATCTGCGTAATTTCGGCATGGTGTTTCAATCGTTGGCGCTGTTTCCGCACATGACCGTTGGGGAAAACATCGCCTATCCGCTGAAATTGCGCGGGGTCAGCAAGGCTGATCAGCACAAGCGCGTAGTGGAATTGCTGGAACTGATCCAGTTGCAGGAAATGATTGACCGCCCGGTGGCGAAACTGTCTGGCGGTCAACGCCAGCGTGTGGCGATTGCCCGGGCGATTGCCAACCACCCGAAAATCCTCCTGCTGGACGAACCGCTGTCGGCGCTGGACGCCAAGCTGCGCGAGTCGATGCAGGTAGAAATCCGTCAGCTGCAACAACGCCTGAACATCACCACCATCATGGTCACCCACGACCAGCGTGAGGCGATGACCATGGCCGATATTGTCGTGGTGCTGGGTGAGCATCGCGTGCAGCAGGTCGGCACGCCGATCGAGATTTATCGTCACCCGGCCAACGAGTTCGTTGCGGACTTCATCGGCTCGGGCAACATTTTCCCGGCGACCGCGCTGGGTAACGGCCAGGTCAGCCTGCCGGGGGGCGATGCACTGCAAGTGCCGATCTGCACGAGCATTGCGGCGGGGGAGAAGGTCAAGATGCTGATCCGCCCTGAGGACCTGCAACTGTCGCATCCGCAAGCGACGGCGGGGAATCGCTTGTTGGGCACCGTGACGTTCGTGCGTGACATCGGCGCGACGATCGAGACGACCGTGGAGTGTTCCGGGGTGTCGTTTACCGCGTTGAGCACGCCGTGCCAGGGGTTTGGGTTGAGCATTGGCAACCCGGTGTCGGTGACGTTGCCGGCCGAGGCTTGCCGAGTACTAGGCGCCTGATCCGGATTTGATGTCGGCTTTGCTGGCCTCATCGCGAGCAGGCTCACTCCCACATTGGATTGGTGTACACCAAACTCCTGTGGGAGTGAGCCTGCTCGCGATGGGGCCGGCACTTGCTCCGCAAAATCCGGATCAAACCGTCAACCGCAACCGCGCCAAATCCCGCAGCGGCGGCGCCCCGAACAACCGGCTGTACTCCCGGCTGAACTGCGACGGGCTTTCATACCCGACGCGATACCCCGCCGCCGACGCTTCCAGCCCTTCGGCCAGCATCAACCGCCGCGCTTCCTGCAAGCGCAATTGCTTCTGATACTGCAACGGACTCATCGCCGTCATCGCCTTGAACCGGTGGTGCAAGGTCGACACGCTCAGGTTCACTTCCTTGGCCAGATCATCAATGCGCAGCGGCTGCTCATAATTGCCGTTGAGCCATTTGATCGCCTGGCTGATGCGGTGGCTCTGGCTGTTGGCAATCGCGATCTCGTACAAACGATGGCCCTGCTGACTGCGCAACAACCGATAGAGAATCTCCCGGCGAATCAACGGTGCGAGCATGGCGATGTCTTTCGGCGTGTCCAGCAATCGCGCCAGGCGCAACACTGCGTCGAGCATCGCGGTGTCGATCCGTTCGACATACAAACCGCGACCGGTGGGGCGGGTCGGTACGCCTAAGGGGCCGGCGTCGGCAATCAACGCGGTGATTTCCGCCGGATCAATGTCCAGCCGCACCGAGAGAATCGGTTCTTCAGAGGTGACGTTCACTATCCGCCCGCTCAGGGGCATGGAGACCGACACCACCAGGTAATTCAGCGGGTCGTAATTGAAGTATTCGTCGGCCAGTCTGACCTCTTTGCGCCCCTGCGCCATGATGCACAACGCCGGTTGCGCCAGCACCGGGGCGAATTCATGGGACTGGCTGTGTTTGCCCATGAACAACGAGGAGACGGCAGTGGCATAAGTGCCATCCTCCATCGTGTTGCGACGGATGATGGCGGCCAGTTCCGCGCGCTGTTTCTCCATGTCGGCGTCCAGCGGGGCTTGAAAGTGATCGAGCGACGACATGCAGGGCATCCTCGGCGAAGCAATGGGAATGAGCTGAGCTTAAATTTGTGCAAGGCACAGCGGTAGACACATCCTGCGAAAAGCTTGCCTGATTCTGCACGGGGTTGAAGAGGTGTGCTGCCAGGGCAGTCTATGGCAGGGGAAACTTGCTCGAACCTCGTGTTTCAGGCCTGTGACACTATTCACACATTGTTACAGGTACCGAATGCAGTCTCGCAGGATTGTGCAACAAGCCGGCAGGAATCGACTAACGGGGCGGCGTGCAGGGGCTTAATCTTGGATCCTGTCGCAGCCCGTCCCACGGCTGCCACTCGAGTACCTGGGAGGGTTGAACATGTCTAAGCAGATCCCCGTCAGTCATATGGCCTTCGTCCGGGCCCGCGCCGGGTGTTCGGCGGAACTCGGTGCGCGCCTCAGCGCCTTGATCGAGCCGTCGCGCACCGCGCCTGGCTGCCTGAGTTTTTCCCTGCAGCATTCGCAGTGCGATCCGGAATTGTGGCTGGTGTCCGGTTTCTGGACCCATCAGCAAGCCATGACGGCCTATTTCAGCACGCCGGCCATGGATATTTTCGCTGAGCTGGTGCAAGAGCTGGTGGTCAACAGCCTGGATTTCCATACCTTCAAGGACGTGTCGGCGGCCCAGGCGCAGTGGCAGTCCCGGTCGCGGGTACACAAACTGGCGGGTTGAGGGTTTAATGACGCCATTCTCAATCAGCCAGGATCCGCGACATGGCACGCAAAGCCTTTGAAACCTTCGAAGCCGTATCCGCCGTAGTGCCCCGCGAGGGCGGTTACTATGCGGCGATTGCCACCAAAGCCATCGGTGGCTCGGGCGCACCGCGCTTCAACAAATTGCTGGAAGACCAGACTTTCAAGACCGCCAAAGAAGCGGACGAAGCTGCCGCCCTGCAACTGACGCACCTCAAGGGCGTCGGCGAAGACGGCGAGCTGATCTGGTAATTATCTGACCGCTCCCGGGCGGAACATCTTGAACAAGGCCTCCGGGCCCAGTTGAAAGTAATCCGCTGGTCCGCCACCGCGCAGAATCGGTTCTGCCGCGGCGGTGTCGTACACCCCGTCCTTCAACAGCCATTTGGCGATATGCACGGCGACCACTTCGCCGAGAATCAGCCAGCTCGGCACCACGTTGCCATCGGCGCGCTGCAACTGGATGATCTGCGTGACCTTGCACTCGAAGGACACCGGGCTTTCGGCGACCCGTGGCACCTGAATGATTTTCGACGCCACAGGCGTCAGCCCGGACAACTCGAACTCGTTGACCTCTGGCCCGACCATCGCGCAGCTCTGGTTCATCTGCTCGGCCAGCGGCCGGGTTGCCAGGTTCCAGGCGAATTCGCCGGTCTGCTCGATGTTGTTCAGGCTGTCTTTGCGTCCGACGCTGGAAAATCCAATGATCGGTGGAATGTAGTTGAACGCGTTGAAGAAACTGTAGGGCGCCAGGTTCAGGTGGCCGTCGGCATCCTGCGAAGAAATCCAGCCGATGGGGCGCGGGCCGACGATGGCATTGAACGGGTCATGCGGCAGACCGTGGCCGTTGGCGGGTTCGTAGTAGTGGATGTCGTCGGGCATGAAGGGATTCCTGTTGGTGTGGCGTTCATAGTGCAAGGATGGACAGCGGATTTCCAGCGCACACAATCCCCTGTAGGAGCCGGCTTGCTGGCGATGGAGTGTCAGACACGTTGATGTTGACTGACACACCATCGCCAGCAAGCCGGCTCCTACAGGGGGTTGTGTTTATTCAACAAAAAAATGGGGCAGACCCGCTAAGGTCTGCCCCATTTTTTTGTTTCGCTGACGAGCTTAGTCCGTCTCGATCCGCGAATGTTTGCGGGTGTCTTTCATGGTGATGTACACCAGCAACGACACGGCAATACACGCGGTGACGTACCAGTAGTAACCGGTTTCCATGCCAATGCTCTTGAACCACAGCGCGATGTATTCAGCGGTGCCGCCGAAGATCGACACGGTCAGTGCATACGGCAAGCCAACGCCCAGGGCGCGGATTTCGGTCGGAAACAGCTCGGCCTTCACCACGGCGTTGATCGAGGTGTAGCCGCTGACGATGATCAGCGCCGCCATGATCAGGAAGAACGCGCCCCACCACGACTGGATGGTGTGCAGGGTGGTGAGGATCGGCACGGTGAACAGCGTGCCGAGGATGCCGAAGGCGATCAGGATCGGCCGACGACCGACCTTGTCCGACAGCCCGCCGATGATCGGTTGCAGGCACATGAACAGGAACAGCGTGGCAGCGGAAATGGTGGTGGAGTCGGAGATGCTCATGCCGACGGTGTTCACCAGGTATTTCTGCATGTACGTGGTGTAGGTGTAGAACGCCAGGGTGCCGCCCATGGTCAGGCCGACCACGGTCATCAGTTCCTTGGGATGGCGCATCAGCGTGCGCATGGCGCTTTCTTTTTTCTCTTTCTCGACCTTGGTGAACGACTCGGTCTCTTCCATGCCACGACGCAGGTAAAGCGCAACCACGGCACACAGCGCGCCGATGGCGAACGGAATACGCCAGCCCCACGCGTACAGCTCTTCGGTGGTCAGCACTTGTTGCAGCACGATCAGCACCGCCAGTGCGATGAGCTGGCCGGAGATCAGGGTCACGTACTGGAAGCTGGAGTAGAAGCCGCGACGTTCCTTGGTCGCCATCTCGCTGAGGTAGGTGGCCGAGGTGCCGTATTCGCCACCGACCGACAGGCCTTGCAGCAGACGGGCGAACACCAGCAGGATCGGCGCGCCGATGCCGATGGTTTCATAACCGGGGCTCAGGGCGATCAGCAGCGAGCCGAAGCACATCAGGTACACCGAGGCCATCAACGCGCGTTTGCGCCCGGCCTTGTCGGCGTAGAGGCCCATCAACCAGCCACCGATCGGGCGCATCAGGAAGCCCACGGCGAAGATCGCGGCGGTGTTCAGCAATTGTGCGGTGGTGTCGCCTTTGGGGAAAAACGCTTTGGCGAAGTACAGGGAGAAGGCGGCATAGACGTACCAGTCGTACCACTCGACCATGTTGCCGACCGAACCGCTGAAGATCGATTTGATACGACTGGCGGTGGTTCTTTCTTTGACCGGCACGGCAGCCGACCCAAGGGGCAGGGCGTTGGAGTTATCCATTGAAGGATCCTTCGTTTAATTGTTTTTGTGGAGCGCGTTTAAACGCAGCCTGCAGGGGCTATAGCAGGAGGTGTGCCAACGGGGGGAGGGCCGGTTTAGAGGGGGGTAGAGGTTTTAGTGAGCGGAAATCCGCTTATGGTTAGCGAAGCAACGAGCGAAAATCCGCGCATGTTCGCGATCCTGTAGGAGCGAGGCTT
>NZ_AKJI01000133.1:0-31062 GCF_000282415.1 Pseudomonas sp. GM60 | reverse complement strand
AAAGGGGCAAGAGCGCTTGGTTACTTGGCGCTACTCCAAGTGACTCGCCGTAAGGGCGAAACCAATAGCAGCCGTTACCGCAGCAACGGATATGCCCCCAATCCCAATCCCAATCCCCAATCAATCGATCCCGACAAACCCCCCAGTCTGATGCTGCCACAACCGCGCATACAACCCGCCATGCGCCAGCAGCTCAGCATGGGTCCCCGTCTCGGCAATCTTGCCTTTCTCAAGCACCACCAGCCGGTCCATCCGGGCGATGGTCGAGAGCCGGTGAGCAATGGCAATCACGGTTTTACCCTGCATCAGGGTTTCCAGGCTTTCCTGAATCGCCGCTTCTACTTCCGAATCCAGCGCCGAAGTCGCTTCGTCCATGATCAAAATCGGCGCGTCCTTGAGCAGCACGCGGGCGATGGCGATCCGCTGACGCTGACCACCGGAGAGTTTCACCCCACGCTCACCGACATGCGCATCGAAACCGGTGCGTCCCTCGGCGTCCGAGAGCAACGGGATGAACTCGTCGGCTCGGGCCTTGTGCACCGCTTCCCAGAGTTCGGCATCGGTGGCGTCCGGTTTGCCATAGAGCAAATTGTCGCGGATCGAACGGTGCAGCAGCGACGTGTCCTGGGTAATCATGCCGATGCGCTCGCGCAGGCTTTCCTGACCGACTTCGGCAATGTTCTGGCCGTCGATCACGATCCGCCCACCCTGCACGTCATAGAGGCGCAGCAGCAGGTTGACCAGGGTCGATTTACCGGCGCCGGACGGACCGATCAAACCGATTTTTTCACCCGGTTTGATCGTCAGGTTTAGGTCGCCAATGATCCCGCTCTTCTTGCCGTAGTGGAAATCCACGTGCTCGAAACGCACTTCGCCCCGGGCGACGGTCAGCGGTTTGGCCTCCGCACGATCGGTGACGCTGACCGGTTGCGAAATGGTCTGCAAACCGTCCTGAACCATGCCGATGTTTTCGAAAATGCCGGTAACCACCCACATGATCCAGCCGGACATGTTGACGATCCGGATCACCAGGCCGGTGGCCAGTGCAATGGCGCCCACTGTGATCAGCGACTGCGTCCACAGCCACAGCGCCAGGCCCGTGGTGCTGACGATCAGCAAGCCGTTCATGCTGGTGATGACCACGTCCATGCTGGTGACCACGCGGCCAGCCAGTTGGGCTTTTACGGTCTGTTCCTGGATGGCTTCCTTGGCGTATTGCTGTTCGAAATTGGTGTGGGCGAACAGCTTCAGCGTGGTGATGTTGGTATAGCCGTCGACGATCCGGCCCATGAGCTTGGAACGCGCATCCGAAGACACCACGGAGCGCTCTTTCACCCGTGGCACGAAGTAGCAGAGGGCGCCGATGTAGGCGGCGATCCAGGTCAGCAACGGGATCATCAGGCGCCAGTCGGCTTCGGCGAACAGCACCAGCGAACTGATCGCGTAGATCAGCACATGCCACAGCGCGTCCACCGCTTGCACAGCGGAATCGCGCAGCGAGTTGCCGGTCTGCATGATGCGTTGGGCGATGCGCCCGGCGAAGTCGTTCTGGAAGAAATTCAGGCTCTGTTTGAGCACGTAGCTGTGGTTCTGCCAGCGGATCATGCTGGTCATGCTCGGGCTCAGGGTCTGGTGCACCAGCAAGTCATGCAGGCCCACGAACACCGGGCGAAGGATCAGCGCCACGACGGCCATCCAGGCCAGTTCGATGCCGTGTTCCTTGAAGAAATTGGCGTTCGGCGTGCCTTGGGCCAGGTCGATGATGCGGCTCAGGTAGCTGAACAGCGCCACTTCGATCAGTGCGCCGAACAGGCCGACGGTCAGCAGGGCCGCAAAACTCGGCCAGACCTGCTTCAGGTAATAGGTATAGAAGGGCAGAACACGGTCGGGCGGAGCCGCCGTCGGGGCGTCACGGAATACGTCAATCAATTGTTCAAAACGGCGATAAAGCATCGGTTCTCCACCCGCGTGCGGGCTCTCCTTTAAACGCTATGAGCGGCGCCGAATACCGGCGGCCGCTCAACATCCCTGTGCCTGTGGATCTCAGTCGATGCGCTTGGCCGACTTGATCAGCACCGGGTCGATAGGCACGTTCTGCATGCCGCTTTTGGTGGTGGTTTGCGAATTGACGATGATGTCCACCACGTCCATGCCCTTGACCACTTTGGCGAACACCGCGTAACCGGCGTCGCGACCCGGGTCGAGGAACGCATTGTCGGCGACGTTGATGAAGAACTGGCTGGTGGCCGAATCCGGGTTCGACGTGCGCGCCATCGACAAGGTGCCCCGTACGTTATGCAGGCCGTTGCTGGCCTCGTTCTTGATCGGTGCCTTGGTGTCTTTTTGCGCCATCTGCGCAGTGAAACCGCCGCCCTGGGCCATGAAACCCGGGATCACACGGTGGAAAATCGTGTTGTTGTAGAAGCCGCTGTCGACGTACTCAAGAAAGTTCTTGGTACTGATCGGCGCCTTGACCGGGTCCAGTTCGATTTCGATCTGGCCGTTGGTGGTTTCCAGCAAAACGTGCGGCGCCTTGGCGGGCGTAGCAGCCATCAGGTTGGCGGCAAACAGAACGGTGCCAGCGACGAGGGCGATTTTTTTCAGCATGGGTCAGTGATCCTGAGTGTGGTGGTGTCGACTGCGGTGAGAAACTCGAGCAGGGTTTGGTTGAAGCGTTCGGGTTGATCCAGCGGGGTGGCGTGACGCGAATCGGCGATCACCACCAGCCGCGCATCGGGCAGCAGTTTTACATAGTTCTCTTTCAGCGCTACCGGCGTGTAGTCCCGGTCGGCGCTGACAATGAGGGTTGGACAGGACACCCTGGAGAGTCGTTCCTGAACCCCCCAACCAACAATCGCGTCGAAGCTGGCGAGATAAGCATGTTTGTCGTTTTTTGCCCAGCGCTCGGCCATCTTTTGACGCAATTCGGCTTGTTCCGGCTTGGGGAACAGTTTGCCGCCAAGGGCCTTGCCGATGGTGCCCAGGCTGAGTGCGCGCATCAGGCTCCAGCGCTTGAACCACTGCCAATAGTCGTCGCGGCTGCGCAGTTTGACCTCGGGCGCGCTGTTGACGATGCACAGACTTTTGAGCAGTTTTGGCTGATCCACCGCCAGTTGAAAGCCGATCATGCCACCCATCGAAAGTCCCACATAATGTGTCGGGCCGAGGTTCAGATGTTCGATCAGGGCGACCAGGTCAGCGCTGAACCCGGCGATGCTGTAGCGCTCGCGGGGCTTGTCGGAACGACCGTGGCCGCGCACATCTGGCACGATCACTCGGTAGCGGGCGGACAGCGCCGGGATCTGTTTTTCCCAGTCCAAGGTGCTGGAACCGAGCCCGTGAACCAGTAGCAACGGCGTGCCGTGGCCATATTCCTCATAGTGCAGGTTGCAACCTTCGTGTTCGAAATAGGCCATGCGATCACTCCGTGTCAGGCTTGTTCTGGGGCGGCGAAGGGCGCATCCAGCGGCGCGGTGTCGAAGGTGCGCAGCAGTTCGATGAGGATTTGCGTGGCCGGGCCCAAGGGTTTTTCCTTGTTCGAATACAGGTAGAAGCTCGGGTTCCGGCTACCGCCCTGATCCAACGGTAGCAGCTTGAGCGTACCTTCCTTGAGTTCGCGTTCGATCATGTGTCGTGGCAACCACGCAAACCCCAGGCCGCTGCTGACAAACGTCGCGGCGGTGGCCAGGCTGCCGACGGTCCAGCGCTGTTCGGCGCCGAGCCAGCCGACGTCGCGTGGCTGTTGACGGCCGGAGTCGCGGATCACCACTTGCATCTGGCTTTCCAGGTCCTGGAAATTCAGTTCACGGTTCAATCGATGCAGGGCGTGCTCGGGGTGGGCGACAGCGACGAATTCAACGTCGCTCAACTCCGCGCCCAGGTAGCCGGGAATACTGAACCCGGTGATCGCCAGATCGGCCACGCCTTCAAGCAGGACTTCCTCCACGCCTGACAACACTTCTTCGCGCAGACGCACGCGGCAGCCACGGCTTTGCGGCATGAACGCGGTCAAGGCGCGGACGAGGCGGGCGCTCGGGTACGCGGCGTCGACCACCAAGCGCACCTCCGCTTCCCAGCCTTGCTCCATGTGATGCGCCAGGTCTTCCAGTTGGCTGGCCTGTTTCACCAGTTGCCGCGAGCGACGCAGCAAGACGCCGCCGGCCTCGGTCAGCACCGCCTTGCGGCCGTCGATGCGCAGCAATGGCACGCCGAGTTGATCCTGCATGCGCGCTACGGTGTAGCTGACCGACGATTGCGAGCGATGCAGCGCTTCGGCGGCCTGGGCGAAACCGCCGTGGTCGACCACGGCCTGTAACGTTCGCCATTGATCAAGGGTCACGCGGGGCGCTTTCATCTTGAGCTCCTCTTGTCCTAAGCTGGCGGCTCTTATTGGAGACTGCCGAATGAAAAAATTCTGTTGTGTGGTGCTGGCGATGTTGCCGTTGACTGCGTTTGCCTACCCGATCGACGTACAAAAACAGCTGAACGGCATGGACATCGACTACAACGCGTATGACACGGATACCGACATCGCCTCCATACAGGTCAACAACTTCGGCAGCACCGATGCAGTCTGTAAGGTGGTTTTCAATAACGGTCCGGAAGCGCCGCGCACCCGCAATATCGAAGTGGCGGCCGGCAAGCACAAAAATGCCACTGCCAAGTTCAACCGGACCATCATCAAGATGCGCATCAACCTGACCTGCACCCCGAAATAACACCAACACCCTTGTAGGAGTGAGCCTGCTCGCGATAGCTGTGTATCAGGCTAGAGAGATAGTGCCTGACCCACCGCTATCGCGAGCAGGCTCGCTCCCACATGAAGCATGCTCAGCTTATAAACGAATTTATTGATGGGTTATAGCAGTTATTTGCGCTTTTTCATCGATATGACTCTGTTTAACCTTCACTCCATCGACTTACAGCATTCTCAGATGGAGGCTACATCCCATGTCCCGCGTTCTGATCATCGAAAGCAGTGCCCGTCAGCAAGACTCGGTTTCGCGTCAACTGACCCAGACCTTCATCAGCCAGTGGAAAACCGCTCACCCGAACGACCAGATCACTGTCCGTGACCTGGCTGTCAATCCGGTGCCGCACCTGGACATCAACCTGCTGGGCGGCTGGATGAAACCCGCCGAGCAGCGCAATGACATCGAACAGGCTTCCCTGGAGCGCTCCAACCAGTTGACCGATGAATTGCTGGCCGCCGACGTATTGGTCATGGCCGCACCGATGTACAACTTCGCGATCCCCAGCACGCTGAAAGCCTGGCTCGACCACGTGCTGCGAGCCGGTGTGACCTTCAAATACACCGACACCGGCCCGCAAGGCCTGCTCAGTGGCAAACGCGCTTACGTGCTGACCGCTCGCGGCGGGATCTACGCCGGTAGCACTGCGGATCATCAGGAACCGTACCTGCGTCAGGTCATGGGTTTCATCGGAATCCACGATGTGACCTTCATCCACGCCGAAGGCATGAACCTGGGCGGTGACTTCCAGGAGAAGGGCCTGAACCAGGCCAACGCCAAGCTTTCCCAAGTGGCCTGAGGCTTTAATCGCCAGATAATCGCTGGATGGTCTAGTGACCTGGCGCAACCCTTCAAGCCTGTACGCGCATCGACCTCCCTTTGCACTTGTTGCTCCTGAGTGCTGTAGCCCGATTGAACGCTTTAGCGAGATCGGGCTTTTTTTTGCCTGCGATTTGATGGGTACGCGTACCACTGTAGGAGCCGGCGTGTCTCGCGATCGTCGGCAAAACCCGCTATCTTCGCCGCCATTCAAAACGAGGCGAGCATGGGCTATCTACTTTTTGTCACGCTGATCCAGGCGTTTTCCTTCAGTCTGATCGGCGAATACCTGGCCGGTCATGTCGACAGTTACTTCGCGGTGCTGGTGCGCGTGCTGCTGGCAGGGCTGGTGTTTATTCCGTTGACGCGTTGGCGCTCGGTGGAGCCAGCGTTCATGCGCGGCATGCTGCTGATCGGTGCGTTGCAGTTCGGCGTGACTTACGTCTGCCTGTACCTGAGCTTCCGGGTGCTGACGGTGCCGGAAGTGTTGCTGTTCACCATCCTTACGCCGCTGCATGTGACGCTGATCGAAGACGCGCTGAACCGGCGCTTCAATCCATGGGCCCTGGTCGCGGCGCTGGTGGCGGTGCTCGGCGCGGCGGTGATTCGCTTCGACCGGATCAACCCGGATTTCTTCATGGGGTTCCTGCTGCTGCAACTGGCCAACTTCACCTACGCCGCCGGGCAGGTGCTTTATAAGCATCTGGTGGCGCGTCATCCAAGCGATCTGCCGCATTACCGGCGCTTCGGTTATTTCTATCTCGGTGCTCTGGCGGTGGCGTTGCCGGCGTTTCTGTTGTTCGGCAAACAGAACTTCCTGCCCGAAGCACCGCTGCAATGGGGCGTGCTGGTGTTCCTCGGCCTGGTCTCGACCGCGCTGGGGTTGTACTGGTGGAACAAGGGCGCGTGCCTGGTGAATGGCGGGACGCTGGCGGTGATGAACAATCTGCATGTGCCAGTGGGGTTGCTGATCAATCTGCTGATCTGGAATCAGCATGAAGAGCTGGGGCGGTTGTTCTTTGGCGGGTCGGTGATTTTGATGGCGGTGTGGATCAGCAGACTGGGTGTACGAAAGTCGTTGGCAATCACCTGACTCCTGTAGGAGCCGGCTTGCCGGCGAAGGCGGAGTGTCAGTCGACATACCAGTTACCTGTCACACCGCTATCGCCGGCAAGCCGGCTCCTACAAGGGTTGTGTTATTTCTCTGCCAGTTGCGCCACCAGAAACTCGATGAACGTCCGGGTCTTCTGCGGCACCCGGCGTGCCGATGGATAGACCGCGTTAATCGTGATCGCAGGCGCCTGCCATTCACACATCACCGGCACCAACCGGCCAGCCGCCAGCGCATCCTCGACAATGAAATTGGGCAACAGCGCGATACCCATGCCGGCCTCGGCGGCTTGGGCGAGCAAGTCGCCATTGTTGGCGTGCAGCGGGCCCGTGACGTTGACCCGTTGGGTTTCCTTGCCGTTGCATAGCTGCAAACTCACGCCACTTTGCAAATACCCATAGTTCAAACATTGATGGGCTCGCAGATCCTGCGGCGTCTGCGGAGTGCCTGCACGTTCGAGATACGCAGGTGAGGCGACCATGATTCGCGGGGCCGGCGCCAGTTGCCGGGCAATCATCGTCGAGTCCGGCATGCTGGCGATGCGGATGGTCACGTCGAAACCACCGCGCACCGGGTCAACCTGCTGATCGCTGAGCACCAGTTGCAGCTCTATGTTCGGGTGTTGTTCATGAAACAGCGGAATCAGCGGCCCCAGCCGGCGCAACCCGAAGGACATCGGCGCATTGACCCGCAGCACTCCGCGTAACTCGCCTATGCCGTTGCGGGCACGCTGTTCGGCCTCGTCCAGCGAGGCCAGTACTTCCCGCGCCGCGTCGAAATACTCCGCGCCAGCCTCGGTCAGGTGCAGGCTGCGCGTGGTGCGCTGCAGCAGTTGCACGCCGATGGCTTCCTCCAGCGCCTGAATCTGTTTGCTGACTTTTGATCGCGGCACATCCATTGCCCGTGCAGCGGCGGCAAAGCCGTTCTCGCCGACCGTGACGACGAACGCGCGCATGCATTCGATGCGATCCATGATTGTCCCTATTTTAGAATCAATGATTCTCGATTTTAGGTAATTGTCCCTTTCCTTGCTAGCCCCTAAAGTGACATCCAAGCCGACGACAAAGCCTCTGGAAGCCACGTCGACTAACCCATTACTGATTTGAACTATCGACATCAAAAGGAACGCGCCATGTCTATTCGTGAACTGCTCAACCCAACCAACTCCGCTCTGATCCTGATTGACCACCAGCCGCAAATGGCTTTCGGCGTGCAGTCGATCGACCGTCAGACCCTGAAGAACAACACCGTCGGCCTGGCCAAGGCCGCCAAGATCTTCAACGTGCCGACGATCTACACCTCGGTGGAAACCGAAAGCTTCAGCGGTTTTATCTGGCCGGAGTTGCTGGCAGTGCACCCGGATCAAAAGCCGATCGAGCGCACCTCGATGAACTCCTGGGAAGACAAGGCGCTGGTTGACGCGGTGAAAGCCACCGGCCGCAAGAAGCTGATCATTGCCGCGCTCTGGACTGAAGTCTGCCTGACCTTCCCGGCGCTGGAAGCCCTGGCTGAAGGCTACGAGGTGTACATCGTGACCGACGCGTCTGGCGGCACCACCAAAGAAGCTCACGACATGTCGGTGCAACGGATGATTCAGGCAGGCGCGGTGCCGGTCACCTGGCAACAAGTGCTGCTGGAATACCAGCGTGACTGGGCACACAAAGACACTTACGAGGCGGTGATGGAGCTGGTGCTGGAACACAGCGGCGCGTATGGCATGGGTGTGGATTACGCCTACACCATGGTGCACAAGGCGCCGCAGCGAAAAATCAACTGACACCACTACCCCTGTAGGAGCGAGGCTTGCCCGCGAAGGCGGAGTATCAGTCGATAACTATTTTGACTGACACTCCGCCTTCGCGGGCAAGCCTCGCTCCTACAAGGGTTTGGGGGTTACATGATGTGTTTTTCGGGTTCGGGGATGTGGCTTGCGCCTAGCATCGCCGGGAGCAACCCGGCCCGCAGATCCCCGCCACTCGGCTGCTGATAAAGGCTCAAGCCAAACTCCGGCAGCACCGCCAGCAGATAATCGAAAATATCCCCCTGAATCCGCTCGTAATCCGCCCATGCTGTGGTGCGGGTGAAGCAGTAGATTTCCAGCGGAATCCCCTGCGCCGTGGTCTGCATCTGCCGCACCATGCAGGTCATGTTCGGCTGGACCTCCGGGTGACTCTTCAAATACGCCAGCGCGTAGGCGCGGAAGGTCCCGATGTTGGTCATCCGCCGACGGTTGGCCGACATTGCCGCGACGTTGCCCTGAGCCTCGTTCCAGGCCTTGAGTTCAGCCTGTTTGCGGCTGATGTAATCGGTCAGCAGGTGCACCTGGGACAGCTTTTGCTCTTCGTCATCGCGGATGAATCGCACGCCGCTGGCGTCGATGAACAAGCTGCGCTTGATCCGTCGTCCGCCGGACTGCTGCATGCCGCGCCAGTTCTTGAACGACTCGGACATCAGGCGCCAGGTCGGAATCGAAACGATGGTCTTGTCGAAGTTCTGCACCTTGACCGTGTGCAGCGTGATGTCCACCACATCGCCATCGGCGCCGACTTGCGGCATCTCGATCCAGTCGCCGACCCGCAGCATGTCGTTGCTGGTCAACTGCACGCTGGCGACAAACGACAACAATGTGTCCTTGTAGACCAACAGAATCACCGCCGACATGGCGCCCAGACCCGACAGCAGCAACAGCGGCGAACGGTCGATCAACGTGGCGACGATGATTATTGCGCCAAATACGTACAACACCATTTTCGCCAGTTGCACGTAGCCTTTGATCGAGCGGGTGCGGGCGTGTTCGGTGCGGGCGTAGATGTCCAGCAACGCATTGAGCAGGGCGCTGATCGCCAGCACCAGGAACAGAATGGTGAAGGCCAGTGCGACGTTGCCGAGGAAAATCAGGCTGGTTTTGCCCAGCTCCGGCACCAGATGCAAGCCGAACTGGATTACCAGCGACGGCGTCATCTGCGCCAGGCGATGAAACACCTTGTTCTGGCGAAAGTCGTTGACCCAGTGCAACGCCGGTTGGCGGCCGAGCATTTTGGTCGCGTGCAGGATCAGGTAACGCGCCACTCGTCCGAGGGTCAGTGCCACCACCAGCAACAGAAGCAGCCCGAGGCCGGAATGCAGGAGCGGATGCTGATCGAGAGCACCCCAGATGTCTTGGACGTTGAGCCAGAGCTGTTTGATATCCATGGGTAAAACCGTTTCTTCTATTGTCCGTGTCGGACCGATTAGAGCATTTAAGACGCTTTGCATGACGTTTAAGGACAAAAGAGGCAACAAAAAAGCCACTGTTTACGGTCGATTGCATAAAGAAACTCGGCCTTCGCGCTCGAAACCGTTACCCTATGCAGCTGTTTTTTTGTATTTCTTCGAGGTAGCACCCGTGTTTTCCCAATTCGCCCTGCACGAACGCCTGCTCAAAGCCGTGGCCGAGCTTAAATTTGTCGAGCCAACGCCTGTGCAAGCAGCGGCTATTCCGCTGGCGCTCCAAGGGCGTGACCTGCGGGTGACAGCGCAAACCGGTAGCGGCAAAACCGCTGCTTTCGTTTTGCCGATCCTCAACCGTCTGATCGGCCCGGCGAAAATCCGCGTCAGCATCAAGACCCTGATCCTGCTGCCAACCCGCGAGCTGGCCCAGCAGACCATCAAGGAAGTCGAGCGCTTTGCGCAATTCACCTTCATCAAGTCCGGCCTGATCACCGGCGGTGAAGACTTCAAGGTCCAGGCCGCCATGCTGCGCAAGGTGCCGGACATCCTGATCGGTACGCCGGGCCGGATGATCGAGCAACTGAATGCCGGCAACCTCGACCTGAAAGAAGTCGAAGTGCTGGTGCTCGACGAAGCCGACCGTATGCTGGACATGGGCTTTGCCGAAGACGTGCAGCGTCTGGTGGACGAGTGCACCAATCGCCAGCAGACCATGCTGTTCTCCGCCACCACTGGCGGTTCGGGCCTGCGCGAGATGGTTGCCAAGGTTCTGAACAACCCGGAACACCTGCAGCTGAACAACGTCAGCGACCTGAATGCGACCACTCGCCAGCAGATCATCACCGCTGACCACAACCAGCACAAAGAGCAGATCGTGAACTGGCTGCTGGCCAACGAGACCTATCAGAAGGCCATCGTGTTCACCAACACCCGGGCCATGGCCGACCGTATCTACGGCCGCCTGGTGGCGCAGGAATACAAAGCGTTCGTCCTGCACGGTGACAAGGACCAGAAAGACCGCAAGCTGGCGATCGATCGCCTGAAGCAAGGCGGCGTGAAAATCCTCGTGGCCACCGACGTTGCCGCTCGCGGCCTGGACGTTGATGGCCTGGACCTGGTGATCAACTTCGACATGCCGCGCAGCGGCGACGAATACGTTCACCGCATCGGTCGCACCGGTCGTGCCGGCAACGATGGCCTGGCCATCTCGCTGATCTGTCACGGCGACTGGAACCTGATGTCGAGCATCGAGCGCTACCTCAAGCAGAGCTTCGAGCGCCGCACCATCAAGGAAGTCAAAGGCACCTACGGCGGACCGAAAAAGGTCAAGGCCTCGGGCAAAGCGGTTGGCGTGAAGAAGAAAAAGGTCGACGCCAAGGGCGAGAAGAAGAAAACCGGCGCCAAGGCACCGACCAAGCGCAAAATCGCCAACCGCCCGAAGACCGACGCCCTGTCGCTGGTCAGCAAGGACGGCATGGCCCCGCTCAAGCGCCGCAAGCCGGAAGCGCCGGCTGCTGAATAAAGCGCCGTAGCGATCCCATAAAAAAACCGGACAAATGTCCGGTTTTTTTTATAACGCGATCCCCTGTAGGAGCCGGCTTGCCGGCGATGCGATCTAACAGATACACCGCGGTGCAGCCATCGCCAGCAAGCTGGCTCCTACAAGGTTAGCTCTCAGCTTTTTTATCCGCTGTTTCCAACTCCTTCATGCGCTGATCGATCAACTGGCACTTGTCCGGCAGATCCGCGCTGGCCGTGCCCAAATCCATTTTCTGCAACTCGTCGTTGATCTCCTTGGCCTTCTTCGGATTCTGTTCGGTGAGTTTGGCCACTTCCTTGGCCAGTTGTTCGCGTTTGGTGGTGGCTTCCTCGGGTGTGCAGGCCCAAACGGGCAGGGCGCACGCGAGGGTGGCGGCGAGGGTGAGTTTCAGCAGGGTTTTCATATGGCGGGCCTCAGTTCCGGTTAAGGCGGGTTATCCGGTTGAGGGTTGAGATCAGGGGAAAGTTCAGCGTATCGGCTTCTTTTGTTCGAGTGACAAGCTGAAAGCCAATCGCTGGCGATAGCGGTGTGTCAGTTGCATCGGCGTTGATCGTAAGTAAGCATCGCGAGCAAGCTTGCTCCTACAGGAGTTGCGGCGTTCACGGACATTGTGTCCGGTCCTGACCGTTGAGGGAGCAAGCTGGTTCGCGAAGGTGTGGTCTACCCCCCATGGCAGCAGCTCGAACTCACCTTGTCTTCATACCTGTCGTGATGCCGTACCCATTCCATGATCTGCTCTTCGTTGCGCCCCTTGGGTGTCAGGTCGAGGTAGTTATAGGCGCCGACCAGCATGTCCAGGCCACGGGCATAAGTTGAATAGGTGTGAAAAATCTCGCCTGCTTCGTTGCGATAAAACACGCTGAGGCCTGGGAGTTCTTCTTCGGCGCCGTCAGTTTTTTCGTAGTTGTAGGTGGCTTTTCCGGCGGCTACATCTTCAGCTCGGGCCGAGACGCCAAAGTCGTAGTTGAAGTCGCAACCTTCTGACGACACCCAATCGAATTTCCAGCCCATACGTCGCTTGAACGCCTGGAATTCGGCGAAGGGTGCGTGGGAAACCGCGACCACCGCCACGTCGTGATGCGCCAGGTGCTGGTTGGCGCCGTCGATGTGGTCGGACAGGAATGAGCAACCGGGGCAGCCTTCGTCCCAGCCGTCGGCAAACATGAAGTGGTAGATGACCAGTTGGCTGCGACCGCCGAACAGGTCGGCCAGCTTCAATTCACCATTGGGGCCCTGGAAGTGATAGTCCTTGTCGATTTTCACCCAGGGCAGGGCGCGGCGTTCGGCACTGAGTTTGTCCCGTTCCCGGGTGAAGGCTTTTTCGTGGGCCAGGTGCTGTTTGCGGGCGGCGAGCCATTCTTCTCGCGACACAACCGGATGGTTCTGAACGTTCATCGGGTTTTCTCCTGCGCAATGCTGGGCGGTGACTGACACAACCTTGTCGTTTGACCTATGCCAAATTCGACATACCGCCGGTCAGCGCCGTTAAAGAACTGCGCTGAACGGCGGCGAGCGCTGTCGGTCACAAGCTATGAAGGCCATCACACTCACAGGTTTTGGAGGTTGGACAGGATGACGACTTATAACTGGGATTTGATTGAACGCCTGCTGCACGAAGTGCAGAACGCAGCACCCAGCTTCACGCCACGGCCCTATGCCGAGCAGTACGCGGCGGAGAAAGCCACGGAGGGCGAAGAGACTGAGAACCTGGATCACCTGAAAGCGGTGGCCGGCGAGTATGAAAAGTTACTGTTGGCGCGTGGCTACATCGAGCCTCGACCTGAAGAGCAGGGTGGAACCGGTTCGAATTACAGGCTGACGATGCGGGGTTCAAGGTTGTTGAGCCTGATCGACAGCAGCATTCCGGGCAATGATCATCCGCGGCAAGTGCTGGATGAGCAGGATGATGCGCTGGATGAGGTGACGTTTGATGAAGTGGCGTCCCACGCGCAAATTGCCTGAAGACCCCGCATATCCCTTGTAGGAGCTGGCTTGCCAGCGATTGCGGTCTTTCAGCCAGCATGGATGTTGGATGTAACGGCCTCATCGCTGGCAAGCCAGCTCCTACAGGGGGTTGTGGTGAGGTGACTATTCCTGCTTCGCTGTTTTAAGGCACTTCAAGTCGTTGAAGTCTTTGCGCACTCCTTCGATTTTTTTCAGCAGCCGCTGGCGTTGAGCCGGTGTGCTTTCGGCCATCAAATCCACAAACAGGCTTCGTGCCTGTGCTTCGGTGTTGGCGTAGGCCTTGCGGTAATCGGGTGTCCATAAGCTCTCGCGATTCACCAGAAGCGTCTCGATGCGCTGTGGGAATCCTGGACTCTGACGCTGCGCAACCGCCGCGCTGAACTGTTTCTGCCAATGTACGCGGTTGGCAATCCATTGCGTGTTCTGGTCGCCCAACGCATTTGACCAGGCAACGACCCGTTGTTGTTGGGGCGGGCTCAGCGGTCCGATCCAGCCATCCAGACGTTTTTCCATACGCTCGCTACGTTCCTTGACCTGCTGAACGAGCGACGGTTTCACGTAATCCTGCTGGCGTTTTCGCCGGTCCTTGGCGAAGGCTTCGTTCATTTCCGCGACTTGTTTGTCGTCCAGCCCCTGCAACAACTCGATGGCCGACGGGGTGATTTCCCGGGCGGTCTGGGCGATGGCTTGTTTGGCTTCCTGGGTGCGGGATTGCAGCGCTGCGTCGGTGACCTGATTGGTTTCAACCATCACCTGCAAACGGTCCAGCCAGTCGAGATAGCCTGGCAGTTGCGTGGTGCAGTGCCAGCTCAGGTGTTCCTTGAGGCGCTCGTTGAACCAGCCTTTTTGCTCGCCGTTCATGTCCAGGTAATCGCTGAGCGTCCACGGGATGATCACGTCGAGGTTGCGATAGGCCAGGCCCATGCGGCTGCAGGCACCGAGGGCAAGACTGAGGGTGATGACGACGGCGAGACACTTCAACCAGCGCGACATGGGCGAGTCCTTGCGAAAGCGTAGGTTCTCATGTGATCGCAGGATGAGCCTGCCAGTTCAGCCAATCAATAAAACGCGCATTCAGCCTTGAAGGTGATCAGGCCAACGCACTGACAGTTGTGCCCGGAATTGGCGGAGCTACCGGCGAATGCTCGGCATCGAGGGCCGTTCGTCGATTTTTGAAATATTGATGGGGTTTGGCGGGGTGTTACGGGGAGGGTTCCAGTCCAAGCGCTTCGAAGCTCAAAGCGCTTAGGGACCAGGTAACGCGGGTGTTATTTTTTGCCCAAGGTAATCTGCTTGGACGGGCCGAACGTCTGGCCGCTGACGCCTTTGGCAATTTGCTGGATCTCGCCGCCGGATTTGAGGAACGCAGCAATCTGATTGTTGATCGATTCGCTGGTTTCAACGGCTGGAGCTGGCTTTGCTTTGCTGGTGGATGCTTTTACGCGCATGGCGGCCATTAACCTGTAGAAAATTAACTTGGCCACGCATCGTACAGGAAATACTTGACAATTGCTTGGCAAATATCCCCCTGAAATACACATCACAAAAGCGCCATTAATCGCAAGTTATTATTCGAGTTATGTCCCTAAGCTGCTGTTTTAAATAAGAACATCGGTGGGGAGGAATGGATTTTTACCTGGCTGGAAGGGCGATGAATCGACAGGTCGGCCTGACGAGCGGACAGACCCGCCTGTCAAACCCCAGGAAAATTAAGGCCCCCAGAGGATTTTCTCGCGCCACCGGGCCGGGCGCCGAACGCGGCCTGCAAAAACGGGTAGAATGCCGCCCACGCAATGAGGGTATTGGAAATGGCTTTAGTCGGGCGTTACAACAGTTTGCAAGTGGTTAAACACACTAACTTCGGTTTATATCTGGACGGTGGTGCGGACGGCGAAATCCTTCTGCCTAATCGTTATATTCCCAAAGATATTCCCAGCGAAGATGAAGACTGGCTCAACGTTTTTATTTATCTGGACAGCGATGACAAACTCATCGCAACTACCGAAAAGCCGAAAGTTCAGGTCGGTGAATTCGCCAGTTTGAAAGTCGTTGAAGTCAACAGCATCGGCGTCTTCCTGGATTGGGGCTTGCCGAAGGATCTGTTGCTGCCGTTTTCCGAAGAAAAGCGTCAGATGACCGCGGGCGAGTACGTCGTGGTGCATGTCTACCTCGACAAGCACACCCGTCGTATCACCGCGACCGCGCGTCTGGACCGTTACCTGGACAAGACCCCGGCCAACTACACCCCTGGCCAGGAAGTTGATCTGCTGGTTGCCGAAGCCACCGATATGGGCTTCAAGGCAATTATCAACAACAAGCACTGGGGCTTGATCCACAAGAACGAAATCTTCAAGTTCATGCGCGCCGGTAAAGAAGAGAAGGGCTTCATCAAAGAAGTCCGTGCCGATGGCAAGATCAGCCTGAGCCTGCAACCAGTGGGCGAAGAAGCCGCCACCAGCCTGAACTCGAAGATCCTCGCCAAGTTGCGCGACAACAACGGCGCGCTGCCGGTGAGCGACAAGAGCGATCCGGCGGTGATCACCAGCATGTTCGGTGTTAGCAAGGGCAACTTCAAGAAGGCCATCGGCGCGTTGTACAAGAATGGCCAGATCGTCATTCATGCCGATCGCATTGAACTGAAGTGACGTCGCGCAAGATGGCGTCCGTGGTGACTTGAAGGTCTCCCACAGGCTACTTTTTCTGGCCATCTGGTTAATAATCGACAGCATAAATATTTGCCCCGACCTTGAGTCGGGGCTTTGCTTTCTACTGTGAGTCATTGCCATGGATTGTGTTGTCGAGGTGTTCCGGTGAGCGCCACCCGGCGTAGCGCCGATGGGTTTGCCCTGCAAGTGATGGTCGGGTTGTGCCTGATCTGGGGCGTACAGCAAGTCATGATCAAGTGGGCGGCACCGGACATCGCGCCAGTCATGCAGGCGGCCGGTCGGTCAGGAATTTCTGCGTTGCTTGTAGGATTGCTGATCTGCTGGAAGGGCGGTTGGGATCAGGTCAGCCATACATGGCGCGGTGGATTACTGGCCGGCGCGTTGTTTGGACTGGAGTTTTTCTTCATTTCCGAAGGCTTGCAGCTGACCACGGCCGCACACATGTCGGTGTTCCTTTACACGGCGCCGATCTTCACCGCGTTGGGCGTGCACTGGCTGTTGCCGAGTGAGCGTTTAAGACCGGTGCAATGGTTGGGGATTTTTCTGGCGTTTGTCGGGATTGCCATCGCGTTTGCCGGTGGGGTGTCCTGGGACAACCTCGATCACCGCATGTTGATGGGCGATGCACTGGGCGTATTAGCCGGTGCCTCCTGGGGGGCGACCACGGTCGTGGTGCGGGCCTCGCGCCTGTCGGAAGCGCCGGTGACGCTCACGTTGTTCTATCAGTTGATTGTCGGTTTCGTCGGCCTGCTGCTGATCGCGATGCTCAGCGGCCAGGTTACCCACGTCAGTCTGACCACCGTGGCCGTGGCCAGCGTGTTGTTCCAGGGGCTGGTGGTCTCGTTTTTCAGTTACCTGACGTGGTTTTGGCTGTTGCGCCGGTATCTGGCGGCGAACCTCGCGGTGTTTTCGTTCATGACGCCGTTGTTCGGCGTCACGTTCGGTGTGGTGTTGCTGGGGGAGGTGCTGAGTCTCAACTTTGTCATCGGTGCCGTGCTGGTGCTGCTCGGCATTACGTTTGTCAGCGCTGAGCAGTGGGTGCGCCGTCGTTTGCGCAAAGCCCTTGGCCAGCAGTGACCGGTCAACCCAGGGTGTCGATCCAGGCCCAGGCGATTGCCTGAGCTAATGGTCAGGTATTTTGATCAATTCAGTAACAGATCATTGCGGATTTTGCCGAGCATTTCGTAGGACTTCGGACTATTATCAGTGCGAAGGGGCTACAGAATTTCAGCCGCTCGGCACTACCCTGAAGGGGGCACCATGAAAGAGAAAATTCAAAACTGGCTGCATGACCTGGGTGTCGCACTCGGTTTGATCGAACCGCCTCTGCAACCTGTGCCTATTCGCACTGACGATGAACAGCGTCGACGCCAGCAGCGTCGTCGGTAACGTCAAGGTCTGGAACACCGCAGCCGTGTTGTAGCAGCTGTCGACGGCTGCATTCGGCTGCGTAGCAGGTGTAAATTCAAAAATCGGGCGAAATCAGTACCGCCCGATCTCCATCAAAAACCGACTCAGATCATTCGCCGTCCTGGCGATTTTGAGCATCCGGTCTTCTTCGGCGCTAAATGCCTGTTGTTTTCCCTGGTGTCGAGTACAGCAGGCGTCAGCCATGCGAGCGCTGCCACTCATCAATCATCGTGCGCAAATGTTCCCCGGAAAAACTCCCGAAATGCCCGCCATGCACGGTGCGGATCGGCAGATCACGCAAGCGTTGCAGACTGCGCGCGTAGTCGTCGAGGTTGGAATGGTAAGCGTCTTCGATCAGCGGCCCGTCGTAGATGATGTCGCCGCTGAACAGGGTTTCGGTCGCAGCTTCATACAGGCTGATGCCGCCCGGTGAATGTCCCGGCGTATGCAGCACCTGCAACACGCGATTGCCCAGATCCAGCACGTCACCTTCCTCGATCATTCCCGTGGCCGGCGCGGCTTTGACCCGGTACTCGGCGTAGCACAGCGGGCAATCAGGATGCGCCTCGAACATATCGTCGCCGACAAATGCCCGGCTCAAATCGTTTTCGCCGTCAGGTGCCGCCAGGATGTCGGCCTCGGCGGGGTGGACCAGGCGTTCGGCAAATTCGTGATGACCGGCGATGTGGTCGAAATGGCAATGACTGGCCACCGCCACCAATGGCCGTTCGGTGATCCATGGCAGTTGCTCGCGCAGGCTCACCAAACCGGAGCCGCTGTCCAGCAGCAGGTCCTTGTCACGGCCCTGAATGTGCCAGAGGTTGCAGCGGTAGAAGGGACGGATGTAAGGCTCGTGAATCAGACGGATGCCGTCGCTGAGTTGCTTGACCTCGAACCACTGATCGCGAGAAACAATCTTCATCAAAGGTTTTCTCCAGGCGAAAAAAAACGGGTGTGGCAACCGACGCCACACCCGTCGAAGAAAGCATCAAGTCGTTATAGAAAGCTTAGATGGCGTTCGCCACCGCAGCCGGGCGGCGAGACATCAGGCTCACCACAATGAAGCTCACCAGACCTGCGAGCAGGCTGTAGTAGATCGGGGTGTTGGCATCCAGACCGTCCTTGACCATGAACAGCAGAGCGGTTGCGAAGCCCAGGCCCATGCTGGCGATGGCGCCGGCGGTAGTGGCGCGTTTCCAGAAAATCGCACCCATCAGCGGGATCAGCATGCCGCCGACCAACAGGTTGTAGGCCAGGGTCAGGGCGCTGATCACATCGTTCACCACCAGGGCGATACCCAGCACGACAATTCCGGTCAGCAGCGTCACCAGGCGGTTCAGGCTCAGGCTCGACTGTTTACCGCCACGCAGTTTAGGTAGCAGGTCTTCGCTCAGAGTAGTGGCGGCAGCCAACAGGCCTGCGCTGGCGGTGGACATCATGGCGGCCAGTGCAGCGGCGATGACCAAGCCACGGATACCGTCCGGCAGCGACAGTTTGACGATGGCGGCGAAAGCGTTGTTGACGTTGTCCAGATCCGGGATCAGTACGTGAGCGGCCATGCCGATCAGGGCGCACGCCAGACCGTAGATGATGCAGTAGAGGCCTGCGGCAGTACCGGCGTATTGCGCGACCTTGGCGGTCTTGACGGTGAACACCCGTTGCCAGATGTCCTGACCGATCAGGATGCCGAAGAAGTAGATCACGAAGTAGGTGATGATGGTGTCCCAGCCGATGGTGGTGAAGCTGAAGCTTGCCTCCGGCAGTTTGGCCACCAACTGATCCCAACCACCGACGCGGTACAGGCAGATCGGCAACAGGATGAACATCAGGCCCACGGTCTTGATGACGAACTGGACGATGTCGGTCAGGGTCAGGGACCACATGCCGCCGATCGCCGAGTAAATCACCACCACGCCACCGCCGACCAATACCGACAGCCAGAACGGCAGGTCGAACAGCACTTGAAGCACGGTGCCGATGGCCAGGATCGAAACCACGCCGATCATCAGTGCGTACGCCAGCATGATCACCGCGCTCGCGGAGCGGGCCATCGGGTTGTAGCGTTTTTCCAGCACCTGGGTAACGGTGTAGATTTTCAGTTTCAGCAGCGGTTTGGCGAGGAACAGGTTCAGCGCCACGATCCCGCAACCGAGGGCCGCGCAGAGCCAGAAACCGGAAATGCCATGGACGTAGCCCAGGCGCACGGTGCCGACAGTAGATGCGCCGCCCAGAACGGTAGCGGCCATGGTGCCCATGTACAGGCTCGGGCCGAGGTTACGACCGGCGACCAAAAAGTCTTCGTTGGTCTTGGCTTTGCGCATGCCGTAGTAGCCGAGTATCAGCATCGCGGCGGCGTAGATGAGTACGACGAATAAATCCAATGCCATGATGGCGAGTCTCCGATTGTCTTTTTTATGGTGAGGCTGAAATCAATCCCTGTGGGAGCGGGCTTGCTCGCGAATGCGGTCTGTCAGTCACATCAATGTTGGATGTGCTGCCGTCTTCGCGAGCAAGCCCGCTCCCACAAGGGGAATGCGTTTAATCAGGCGGCTTGTCGCAACGCCGGTTTACCGAGCGAATCCGTGCTCTTGCTGCGTGGATCATTCGGGCCGAACACCGCAGCCGATTCCGGGAACAGGCTCAGCAGCGCCAGGTACACCAGTGACGCCAGGCCGAGGGTTACCGGCAGGCTGATGTCGATGCCATCCGCCAGGTTCCCCAGTACACCCACGAATTGCCCCGGCAGGTTCACAAAGCACAAACCGACCAATGCACTCGGGATCCAGGCACCCAGCCCACGCCAGTTCCAGCCGTGGGTGAACCAGTAACGACCGCCTTTCTCGCCGCGGGTGAACACTTGCAGGTCATCCGGGCAATAGAAGCCGCGACGCACCAGCAGGCCGATGATCATGATCACCATCCACGGAGTGGTGCAGGTGATGATCAGCACGGCGAAGGTCGATACGCTCTGCACCAGGTTCGCCGCAAAGCGACCGATGAAGATGAAGGCAATCGACATCACACCGATCAACAGGGTGGCCTTGACCCGCGACAGCACACGCGGGAACACGCTGGACATGTCCAGCCCGGTGCCATACAGCGAGGTGGTGCCGGTGGACATGCCGCCGATTACCGCAATCAGGCACACCGGCAGGAAGAACCAGCTCGGCGAGACGGCCAGCAGGCCGCCGACGTAGTTGTTGGCGGCGATGTAGTCCGGCGCCTTGATCGCTACGATAGTGGCGGTGGCGAGGCCGAACAGGAACGGGATGAACGTTGCGATCTGCGAGATCACCACCGCGGCCATGATCCGGCGCTTGGAGGTTTCACGCGGGATGTAACGCGACCAGTCGCCGAGGAACGCGCCGAAGGAAATCGGGTTGCTCATCGCCACCAGCGCAGCGCCGATGAAGGCAGCCCAGAAACCCGGTTGGCCCATGCTCACGGTACCGGCGTAGTTCACATCGAAAGGACCGGCGAAAGCGAAGATGCCCAGCAGGAACAGCAGGCTGGCGCTCCACACCGCGATCTTGTTGACCCACAGCAGGAAACGGAAGCCGTAGATGCAAACCGTCAGCACCAGGATCGCGAATAGACCGTAGGCCAGGCCCAGGGTCAGGTCGGTTTCCGGCAGGCCGATCAGGCGTTTTGCGCCACCGATCAGCGCATCACCCGAACTCCACACCGAGAGCGAGAAGAAGGCGATGGCGGTCAACAGCGACAGGAACGAACCGACGATCCGCCCGTGCACGCCGAAGTGCGCACCGGAAGACACGGCGTTGTTGGTGCCATTGATCGGGCCGAACAGGCCCATCGGCGCGAGGATCAGCGAGCCCAGCAACACGCCCAGCACAATCGCCCAGACGCCCGCCTGGAATGACAGGCCGAACAGCACCGGGAAACTGCCGAGCACGGCGGTGGCAAAGGTATTGGAACCGCCGAAGATCATCCGGAACAAGTCCGTCGGGCCTGCGGTGCGTTCGTTGTCCGGGATCTGTTCGACCCCGTAGGTTTCAATGTGCGTAAGGCTTTGGTCGTTGTTGTTGTTATTCATGATCTGCTCCGATCATAAAGGCGCGCTCATCGTGTGTGAGCGTCACCTGTTTGGCTAAGGGGTTGGCAGCCCTTCCGGCATTGCGGACAAATGTTCGTGGCAGGCCAGCCATAGGCCTTGTTGTTCTTGGCCAGACGCTTGTTTCTTGAAAACAATCGTCTCGCGCTCCTGGCTGAAGTGTTGCTCCCCTTGCATGCGCAGCTCGGTGGCCACGTCATGGATGAAAATCGCGACGTCACCCTGCAGGCTGACGAAAGCGTTGCTCGAGGTGCACGACAGCACCTCGAAGCCATCCTCGGCACGCCAGGTGTCCCACAACGCCTGATAGGCATCGCGCGACAGCAGAGGCTGCTCGAGGGTGTAGAAAACGAAGCTGGCGTCAAAGCTGAAGGCGCCGAAGTAGGCTTCGCGATCGTTACGGGCAAAGGCTGCCACCAGATCGGCGGCAGCGTGCAGAACCTGATCACGCTCGTTCATGACCAATCCTCAGCGGTGGGCCACGCCAGGCAGTACGCAGAGCATTTCGTACAGCAGGTTGGCGCCCAGCAGCGAGGTGTTGCCGGTGGTGTCATAAGCGGGCGAGACTTCTACCAGGTCGCAACCGACCAGGTCGAGACCTTGGCAGCCACGAACGATCTCGATTGCCTGAATGGTGGTCAGGCCGCCGATTTCCGGAGTGCCGGTGCCAGGTGCCCAGGCCGGATCGATACCGTCGATATCGAAGCTCAGGTACACCGGACCGCCGCCGACTTTCTCGCGAACTTCGGCCATCAGGGGGGCCAGGGATTTGTGCCAGCATTCTTCGGCCTGAACCACACGGAAACCCTGATTGCGGCTCCAGTTGAAGTCATCGGCGGTGTAGCCCTGAGCGCGCAGGCCAATTTGCACTACACGGTCGCAATCCAGAAGACCTTCTTCGACGGCGCGACGGAAGGTGGTGCCGTGGGCGATTTTCTCGCCGAACATGTGATCGTTCACATCGGCGTGAGCGTCGATGTGCACCAGGCCGACCTTGCCGTGCTTTTTGTGGATGGCACGCAGGATCGGCAGGGTGATGGTGTGGTCGCCGCCGAGGGTCAGGGGGATCACATCGTGTTCAAGGATGTTGTCGTAGGACTCTTCGATGATCCGCACGGCGTCGAGCAGGTTGAAGGTGTTGATCGCGATGTCGCCGATGTCGGCAACCGACAGCGAGTCGAACGGTGCCGCGCCGGTGGCCATGTTGTACGGGCGGATCATGACCGATTCAGCGCGGATTTCACGCGGCCCGAAACGGGTGCCAGGGCGCAGGGAAGTACCGATGTCCAGTGGGATGCCGATAAAGGCAGCGTCCAGGCCGGCAGCGGTAGGTACATGGGGGAGTCGGAGCATGGTGGCGATGCCGCCGAAGCGCGGCATTTCGTTGCCGCCCAGTGGTTGGTGAAGAATCTTGTCCACGGGTAGGGCCTCATCGTCGTTGTTTTATTTATGTCGGTTGCACCGCACCGGGGAGGCTCGGGCACCGTTAGGGGCCGATTCTGCGAAATGTAGTGGCCGGGAAGAATCGCTACGGACAAATACTTAGTTCAGATTTTTCTAAACTAATGGCGGGAGGGGGGATAGACTTCCCGGCTTGAGGGATGGGTTGTCCATGCAACCGAATCGCCGGCAAGCCGGCTCCTACAGGTTGAGCGTAATCGTCAATGCTGCACGACCCTGTAGGAGCCAGCTTGCTGGCGATCGGTTGCGCAGCAACCGCCGTCAAACAACGCGGACTCACCGATACACGCTACGGAGCCCCCATGGCCAACGCTTTACCCGACCTGAAACTATTACGCATCTTCGTCAGCGTGGTCCGCCATCAGGGGTTTGCCAACGCCCAGCAAGAGCTCAACCTCTCGACCTCGGCGATCAGCACCTACATGAGCCAGCTCGAAGCGGCCCTCGGCCTGGTGCTGTGCCATCGCGGGCGCGGCGGTTTCAGCCTGACCAGCAAAGGCGAGCTGTTCCATCAGGAAACCCTGCGCCTCCTCGGCGAACTCGAAGGCTTCGAGCAATACGCGGCGGCGCTGAAGGGCGAATTGCGCGGTACGCTGAACCTCGGCGTCATCGACTCCACTGTCAGCGACAAGGCCTTGCCGTTCGCCGAAGCCATCGGCGCCTACAGTCAGGAACACCCGGCCGTGCATTTGCACCTGTCGGTGATGAGCCCGTACGAGCTGCAACTCGGCGTACAGGACAACCGCCTCGACCTGGCCATCGGTGCGTTTTCCACGCGCATGAGCGGGCTGGTCTACATGCCGTTGTACCGCGAGCAACACTGGCTGTATTGCAGCAGCCGTCATCCGCTGTTCACCGAGCGGCGCATTCCCGAACAAGTCATCACCCAGCAGCGCATGGTCGGCCGCGGCTATTGGAGCCAGGCCGAACTGGCGCGTCACGGCTTCAAGCACAGTGCCGCGACCGTGGAAAGTATGGAGGCGCAGTTGATTCTGGTGCTGTCCGGCGCCTACATCGGTTACCTGCCGGAGCATTACGCCCAGGCCTGGGCCGACAAGGGTGATTTGCGCGTGTTGCTGCCGGCGACCTTCGGTTACCAGGCGCCGTTTTCGATGATCATGCGCCGGGGCCGCAGCCGCGAACCGTTGATCCAGACCTTCCGCGACCTGCTCAAGGCGCAGCTCAATCAGGCTTGAAACCATGTCCAGAATCCAATGCCCGCGCTGCCTGCGCCCGCAAACCCACTGCCTGTGCCCATTGATCCCGAGCATCGACAGCCGCACTCGGGTGATGCTGCTGCAGCATCCGAGCGAAGTGAACCATGCACTGAACACCGCAAGGCTGGCGGCGTTGGGGTTGAACAATGCCGAATTGATTGTGGGTGAGGTGTTCGAGGATTTGCCGGCGCTGTTGAATCAGCCGGGCTATCAGGCGCGATTATTGTTTCCGGCCGATGATGCGCAACCGATGCAGGCGTATGCCGCAAACGATGAGCCACTCTTGTTGGTCGTTCCGGATGGCACCTGGCGCAAGGCGCGCAAAATGCTGCACCTCAATCCGCTGCTGGCGGCATTGCCCCGAGTGACTTTGGTGGCGGGCGGCGTGTCGCGGTATCGCTTGCGCAAGGCCCCGGCGCCGGGGGCGTTGTCGACGGTGGAGGCGATTGTGCAGGCGTTGCAGACGCTGGAAGCGCCTGTCAGTTTCGAGTCATTGTTGAAACCGTTCGAGGCGTTGATCGAGGGGCAGATTGCGGCGATGGGGGAGGAGGTTTTCCAGCGCAACCATGGTTCGGAATAGTCGGTGTTTTTTAGGGCCTCATCGCGAGCAGGCTCACTCCTACAGTTGACGGGTTCTTCCAGAAGAAACGCGATCACTGTGGGAGCGAGCCTGCTCGCGATGACGGTAAAACAATCAAAGAAAATCTCAGCAAAGACTACCTTTCCCGCATCGCCTCCGTCCGAGCTTTCAACACCGGTTTCAGCAGATAATCCAGCACACTTTTCTCCCCGGTAATGATATCCACCGTCGCCACCATCCCCGGAATGATCAGCAGCGGTTTCACATCCCCGCCCAAGTGGTTTTTATCGGTTCGCACCTGAATCAGATAGAAGCTGTTGCCCTTGTCATCGGTGATCGTGTCCGCACCAATCAACTCAAGCCTGGCACTCAACCCACCATAAATCGTGTAGTCGTACGCACTGAACTTGACCATCGCTTTCTGCCCCGGATGCAGGAACGCCACGTCTTGCGGGCGCACCTTGGCTTCGATCAGCAGGTTGTCTTCGATGGGCACGATTTCCACCATGTCGCTGCCCGGCTGGACCACGCCGCCGATGGTGTTGACCTTCAGCACTTTGATAATCCCGTGCACCGGCGATACCACCGTGGTGCGGCTCACGCGGTCGTCGATGGCGATGCTCGACGCGGTGATTTTCGACAGCTCGGTGCGTTTCTCATTCAGCTCTTTCGCCGCGTCCGAACGGAAGGTTTGTTCCGACTCGTCGATCTTGCTTTTGATCTCGTTGATCGCCGACTCGGCGCGAGGAATCGCCAGCGTCGTGGCATTCAGCGAACCGCGGATTTCCACCGCGCTGCGTTTGAGCCGCAGGATTTCCACCGGCGACACCGCCCCGGTGCCCACCAGCGGCGCGGACATGTTCATTTCCTGTTGCAGCAGCGCCAGGCTTGAACTGTATTGACCCTGTTTGGAGCGGAACTCCGCCAGTTCCTGGGTTTTCTGCCGCAGTTGCTCGGTCAGCGTGCGTTGCTCGCTGGCCAACCGGCGTTGCCGTTGTTCGTACAGCGAGCGCTCGTCCTCGGCCACTTGCGGGGCCTTGGCGATTACCTCCGGCGACAAACTGAACGGCCGTCCCTCGGCCTCGGCGGACAGACGTTCGACCTGCGCGGTCAAGGCGTAACGATCCGCTTCACTCTCGCCCTTGTTCGACAGAAACCGCGTGTCATCCAGGCGCAGCAATGTGTCGCCCTTGTTCACCATTTGCCCTTCGCGCACGAAGATTTCGGTGACGATGCCGCCCTCCAGGTTCTGGATCACCTGCACCTTGCTCGACGGAATCGCCTTGCCTTCGCCCATGGTGACTTCCTGCAACACGGCGAATTTGGCCCAGACCACGGCGCTGATGATCAGCGCAGCAGCGAGCCACACCGTGATCCGCGACCAGCGCGGTGAGTCCTGCAAAGAAGCGCCGGCCGTTTCCGGCATGAACTCACTTTCGGCGCTTTTGCTGAAGCTGTCGAAGTAGCCGCGTGAGCTTTGTGACGATGACATGAGCGGACTCCTAGACGGCCGCAGAGCCGACACGGCCCTTGCGCAGTGCATCGATGACCGCTTCTTTCGGACCGTCGGCGACGATCCGCCCGTTGTCGAGCACCACCAGCCGATCCACCAGGCTGAGCATCGAGGTGCGGTGGGTCACCAGCAGCAAGGTTTTGCCCTGGACCCAACCGTGAAGTTTTTGCCGCAAAACATCTTCGCTGCTGTTGTCCATGGCGCTGGTGGGTTCGTCGAGCAGCATGATCGGCGGGTCGAGCAACAAGGCGCGCGCCAGCAATACGGCTTGGCGTTGCCCGCCCGACAACAACTGCCCGCGTTCGCCGACGGGCCGGTCAAACCCTTGTGGGTGTTGACGCGCGAGCTCGGTGACGCCGGTCAGTTCGGCCACTTCCAGCATCCGCGCATCGCTTATATAGCGTGCGCCGAGTGTCAGGTTGTCGCGCAGGCTGCCGGCCAGCAGTGGCAGGTCATGGGCGACGTAACCGATCTGCTGGCGCAGGTCGGCGACGTCCAGTTGCCGCAGGTCCAGGCCATCGAGCAGCAACTGGCCTTCTTCCGGTTCGTAGAACCCCATGACCAGTCGCCCCAGGGTGCTTTTGCCCGAACCGCTGCGACCGATGATGCCGACCCGCTCACCGGGTTTGAGGCTGAAACTGATGTTGGCCAGCGCTGGTGCATTCTGGCCGTTGTAGCGAAAGGTCACGCCGCTGACGTCGAGGGCGCCTTGCAGTTGCGTGCGCTCCAATGGCCGCTGTTTCGCATCGCGCTCCTGCGGCAGGCCCATCAGCGCATCGGTACTTTTCATCGTCAGTTGCGCTTGCTGATAGCGCGTGATCAACCCTGCGATCTGTCCTAGCGGTGCGAGTACGCGACTGCCAAGCATGTAGGTCGCCACCAGCGCGCCGACGCTGAGGTTGCCGGCGATGATGCTGTAGACCCCGGCGACGATGGTCGCCATGCCGGAGAACTGCTGGATGAACAGCGTGCCGTTGGTGGCCAGCGCCGAGAGGTTGCGCGCGTGGCTGTCGAGGCGGGTGAGGGCGCCGTGGGTGCTTTCCCATTTGTGCTGGCGCTCGCTTTCGGCGCTGCAGGCCTTGAGGGTTTCCAGGCCGCCGAGGGTCTCGATCAGCAACGCCTGGCGTTCGGCGCCGAGGGTCAGGCTTTTTTGCACGGTGTCGCGCAGCCGTACCTGAATCACCATCGCGAACAGGATCGTGATCGGAAACGCCAGCAACGGAATGACTACCAGCCAGCCACCGAGCAGGCCGATCACCACCAGCATCAGCACGGCGAAGGGCAGGTCGATCAGGCTGGTCAGGGTGACGGCGGTGAGGAATTCGCGCAGGCCCTGGAAGTCATGGATGCTCTGGGCGAAACCACCGATGGTCGCCGGCCGCGCTTTCATCGACATGCCGGTGATGCGTTCGAACAAGGTCGCGGACAGGATCACGTCGGTTTTCTTGCCGGCGGTGTCCAGCAAATGCGCGCGGACCACCCGCAATGCCAGCTCGAAACCGGTGCCGATCAGCAAGCCGATGGACAGCACCCACAGGGTCGAAGTGGCCTGGTTCGGCACCACTCGGTCGTAGGTCTGCATCACGAACAACGGCACCATCAGCCCCAGCAGGTTGATCAGGAAGCTCGCCAGGATCGCATCGCTGTACAGCCACTTCGACAGCTTCAAGGTGTCGCGAAACCACGCCTCCACACGCGGCACCAGTGGCGAGCGCAGGTCTTCGAGTTCATGCCGTGGTCGGGCGAACAAGGCCTGGCCGCTGTAGCTTTCGGCCAGCTCTTCACGGCTGACCCATTGCTCGCCGCCGTCGGCTTCGCTTGGCAGAATCAGCAGGCGACCATCATCGCCAAAGCGACGCAGCACGGCGGTGCGACCGTTGTCGAGGATCAGAAGCACGGGCAGGTTGAGCGCAGAAATGTCGTCCAGTTCACGGCGCAACAAACGCGCCTGCAAACTGGCCCGGGCCGCTGCGCGCGGCAGCAGGTCCAGGCTCAGGCGTTGGTGTGCCATTGGCAGCCCGGCACTCAGGCTGGCGCGACTGACCGTCGCGCCATGAAGTTTGCAGAGAATCAACAGACCGTCCAGGAGCGGGTCATCGAAGCTCAGCCTCGGATCGACACCAGTGTTGCCGGATTCCATGCTGGTCACATTGCTCGCTCCAGTACGCTACTTCAGTTCAGGCAAACGGGCTTCGTTTTTCACTTCGGTCCGGGCAATCGCGTCGGCGGGCAGCACCACGCGTTGTTTGCTCAGCAACTGGCCCATGTTCGCCAGCACGCGGTACATCGAGAATTCCTCGGTGTAGCGCACTTCGGTATAGCGACGGTTGGCGTTGTAGAGTTCGTTTTCGCTGTCGAGCACGTCAAGCAGGGTCCGTTGGCCGAGGCCGAACTGGTCTTGATACGCCGCCCGTACGCGGGTAGTGGTTTCGGCGTATTCGCGGGCGGTCGGGGTTTGTTTTTTCGCGTTGACCATGGCGTTCCAGGCTAGGTGAATGTTCTCGTTGAGCTGGCGCAGGGCATTGTTGCGGATGTCCATGGCCTGGTTGATCTTGTGCGCGTCGGAGGCCAGTCGCGCCTTGTCGCTGCCGCCGCGGAACAGGTTGTAGTTCATCACGACGCCGACGCGCCATTCGTTGTCGTGGCCTTCTTCACCGGCGATGTTGTTATTCGCCCCCACCGCGGCTTCAGCGTCGAAGCGTGGGTAGAACGGCGACTTGGCGACTTCGTACTGGCTCTCGGCCGATTGCACATCTGCCTGGGCCGATTTCAGGTACGGGTTGTTGTCGACCATGCTCTGTTGGGCATCCCGGATCGTGGCCGGCAATTCGCCGCGAATCGATGGCAGCGTTTCCAGTTCATCGGGCATGCGCCCTGTGACGGCGTAGAAATTCGCTTCGGCATCGGCCAGATCGACTTCCGCGGTGTCGAGGTTGTTTTCCGCGAGTGCCCGACGCGCCACGGACTGGTCGGCGTCAGCGGTGCTGCCGATCCCGCGCTGGGTGCGCAGGCCGATCTGGTCGTTGACTCGCAGGTGGGCTTGCAGGTTGTTCTTGGCCAGCGTCACCAGTTCGCGGCGCTTGAGCACTTCGAGGTAGACCTCGATGGTGCGCAGGGCCAAGTCCTGAGCAGTGCCCTGCGCGTAATAGGCCCGTGAATTGACCACGCCTTTGGTGCGCTCGACTTCGTTGGATGTGTTGAAGCCATCGAACAGCATCTGCCGCAGACGCAGTTCCGATTGGGTGTAGTTCAGGATTTCCGTGTGGTGATTGCCGAAGGCCCGGGTATTGGTGTTATCGCTGTACCCGCGCCCGTACGAGGCGTTCAGATCCACGGAAGGATAAAAGCCCCCCTTGGCGACTTTCACGTCTTCATCGGCCGACAGACGGCTGTCCACCCGCGACGCCAGTTCCGGGTGGGTCGCAAGGGTGCTCTGGATCGCCTCGGTCAGTGACATGGCGTGAGCCTGAGAAGTACAGGCCATGGCCAATAGAATCGCACTGCAGATGGGGTTCAATCGGCGCATGGGTACATCTCCCTGAGTCCTAATGGTGCTTATTAGTCGCCAATTATTTGACGACATTTATAGGTGATACCGTTTCATGCTCGTTACAACAGAGCTAAGAACATTCTGGGAAGAATCTAAGAAGGATTTTTCATAAGGGTTATGCCAAAAAAAACTTATGCGCTCTGCAAAATCCAGCACATTGTTCACGTCGAAAGCCCTTGATTTATGAGCGTTAGGGCGCTCGAAAGGGCAAAAGGAAAGTTCCACCCACATATCGACTAGGGCGTAGAAGTGCTGGAGGGGAGGGACGCGAAACGGTTTTTTTGGTGACGGTTTTTTGTCACTTGATGGGTTCAGAACCGTTACGCATCGCTCACTGGACGAGGTGTTACCGAACAGGATCCCGATGCCTTTGATCGCAGAGGGTTTTATTCCGTAGCTGACACGTCGCCTGTGAGCGACACGCTTGGCGAGATAGTCGCCAGGGCAGCGGCTTGGTGTTGACAAGTTGCTCCCCGGAAGAGGCTCGCTGGCCACCGCTTGACCCATGAGCACGTTCTTCGCAAACAACAGGATGCCGACGGCAGTCGGCAGCGGAGGAAGTGCACATGGCTACGCTCATCGGTATCGTCAGTAAGGTCATTGGTCAGGTGTTCGCCGAGGCGAGCAACGGCACTCGGCGTGCTCTGGTCGAAGGGGACCGGCTGTTTGCGGGCGATCAACTGATCACCGGGGCCGAAGGCGCGGTGGCGGTGCACCTGCAAAATGGCCAGGAACTGACGCTCGGGCGTGGCAGCAGTCTGCAAATGAACCCTCAGTTGCTGGTGGATCACGCCTCCCATGTGAATACACCAGAAGCGACCACGCCGACTCAGGCTCAACTGTCAGATGTCGAGCGAGTACAAAAAGCCATCGCAGCGGGCGACGACCCGACCCAAACAGCTGAAGCGACGGCGGCAGGGCCGGGCACACCGGGTGCACCCGGCGGAGCATTGGGCGGCGGCCATAGTTTTGTGCTGCTGGAGGAAGTGGCCGGGCGGGTCGATCCGACTGTCGGTTTTCCCACAGCAGGCTTCAATGGTGTTCCCGAATTTCCCTTGGTGCGTCTGGCCGGTGATCCGGACAATGGCGGCAACGCGCCTGCTGCGCCGGTTGTTGTTGCTGATAATCCGGACGTTCCTGATACTCCGGACAACCCCGTCACCCTCAGCGGGCTGGACGTAGAGGGCGGTGAGCTGA
>NZ_AKJI01000132.1:0-15527 GCF_000282415.1 Pseudomonas sp. GM60 | reverse complement strand
AGGCACCGAACGAAAGGGGCAGAAGCGCTTTGGTTACTTTCGCGCTTTTCGAAAGTGACTCGCTGTAAGAGCGAAACCAATAGCAGCCGTTACCGCAGAAACGGATATGTACCCCACCCAACAACCCACCTGAAAACCCCAGGCCGTTGCCCAACTCAGAACCTCCCACCACCAACTCGCACAAACCACCAGATTTTCGCAGGCAAAAAAAAAAGGGCAACCGAAGTTGCCCAAAATGCCTTGCGTGCTCATTGCATCTAGAAAGACCTACGGTTTTTTCCGTTTGTGCGAATCTTTCCAGATAAAAAATCCAAACCCTGCGAAAAACAGAACCATGAGGCCGACTGTCAGCACTCCGGCGATCACCACGTTGTCGAAAAACATGACTGGCCTCCTGCACTTGCCCTGTTGCGATGGGGCTAAGTTAACCAATCAGGCAGGAGAGGAAATTGACCGGGATCAATATCGCCCGAGACTGGGCGCAAAGGAGGGAGAAAACTGATCTGCATCAACGGATGCGAGGGGTTTAACGCTTTTTCGGTTTGCTCTTCGGCTTCTTCTTCGCTTTGCCCAATGGCATTGCCTGCTCGAATGCCTGGCGCACTTCGTTCAGGCGTTTTTCGTTGAGGTCATGAACACGCTTGGCGCGTTCGGAATTGAGGTCGATCAGTTTGTCATCTTGGCTCATGGTCTTCGGTGCATCGCGTGAAATGAAGTTCAACTGCCGCATCGCTCGGCAGGATTGCGCCAATAATGCGGTCTGGCGCCCGCGCTGACCAGTCGCCTGCGTAACAGCGGCTTAACAAAATATGTGCTCATGGCGTTTTTTCAACGCACAATCGCGACTTTGCGATGGACCCAAAGGACCCGCGCCGTGGAACTGCACCAGGATCTGCCTCCCTTGATGGCCCTTCGCGCCTTCGAGGCCGTGGCGCGTCATTTGAGTTTCATCAAGGCCGCCGATGAATTGTCGGTGACCCAAAGTGCAATCAGCCATCAAGTGCAGAAACTGGAACAGTTCCTCAACCAGCGGCTGTTTATCCGCCGCACCCGGGCCATCGATCTGACACCAGCCGGGGCAGCCTACTACCGGCAAATTCAACCGGCCCTCGCCTCCATCGCCCTGGCCACCCGTGAACTGCAGGGCAATGAGCACCAGGAAAGCACCCTGCGCATCGGCCTGCTCGCCTCGTTCGCCACCCTGTGGCTGGCGCCGCGCCTGGCCAGTTTCAACGCGCGCCACCCGCACATTCATGTCGAACTCCTGCCCTCGGTGCAACTGGCCGACGTCGGCGGCGGCGAAGTCGACCTGGCCATCCGCTACGGCAAAGGTGGCTGGCCGAAAGTCCAGGCCCGACGTTTTATGGTGGAAACACTGACCCCCGTCTGCAGCCCGGCGTTCAAGGCCAAGGGCACCGACCAAGGCCCGCTGCTCATGGCCAAGTCGCACCAGCCGTTCGAGTGGATCGACTGGAGCGCGCACAACGCCATCGACCTCAGCCATTGCCCCAGCGTCATGCTCCATGACTACAACATCGTCGTCGAAGCCGCCGTGGCTGGCCAAGGCATCGCCATGGGGCGTCATCACTTGATCGAGCGCCGACTCAAGGACGGCTCGTTGGTAGAAGCCTTCTCCACCCCGCCGTTCATTAGCGATATCGGGTATTGGCTGGTCACGCCCGAGCGACCGCCGAGCCACGCGGCACAATGCTTTAGTGAATGGCTGAATGAGATGGCCAACATCGCACACAAATCTCACGGCGACTGAAGTTCAAAATTGTGGGAGCGAGCCTGCTCGCGAAGGCGATGTCCCATCCAACATTCATGTGACTGACACACCCTTTCGCGAGCAGGCTCACTCCTACATATGCCCTACGCATGAGTTATTTGAATACGTCGGATTAAATCTATCCGTTTGTCGCACTCCCCGTCCGCCAACATGCTGAAGCCTTCATTCAGGAGGATTCACCATGACCGATTCACTCGCCCACCGCGTCCAGCAACTTGGCCTGAGCCTGCCGACACCGAGCCAGCCCATCGCCAATTACGTCAACCACGTGGTCAGCCAGAACCAGTTGTTCATTTCCGGTCAGATTCCGCTACTGGACGGTACACCGGCATTCATCGGCCGATTGGGAGAGTCGATCTCCGATGAAGAAGGCGCCAACGCCGCCGAACTTGCCGCACTGGGCCTGCTCGCACAATTGAGCGATGCACTCGGCGATGACCTGTCGAAACTGGTGCGCATCATCCGTCTTGGCGTGTTCATCGCCAGTGCCCCGGATTTTGCGCGTCAAGGTGTGGTCGCCAATGGCGCGTCCAACCTGTTGGTCAATGCCCTCGGCGAAAAAGGCCGGCATGTGCGCACGGCTGTCGGCGTATCGAGCCTGCCCGGCGGCGTGGCCGTGGAAATCGACGCTATTTTCGAGCTGCGTCCATGAACCTCGGCGAAGTGGAGCGTTTGCGAGCGGCGACGCCAGGGTGCGCCAGCGTGATTCACTTCAACCACGCCGGCGCCTCGTTACCGAGCCAGGCCACCCTCGACGCGATCATCGAGCAACTGCGACTCGAAGCCCTCTGCGGCCCCATGGAAGCCGCCGACCAGAGTGTGCAGGCCCGCGCTCGCAGTGCGGCGGCCCTGCTGCTCAATGCAAACACTGAAAACATCGCATTCGCCAGCAGCGGTTCGGCTGCCTGGGGCATGGCATTCAATGCATTGGGGCCGTGGCAGGATGGCGAGCGGATTTTGGTCGGGCGCCATGAATGGGGCGGCAATCTGGCCTGCATCGCCGGAGCCGTCAGCGCCGGGGCGCGGCTGGAGGTGATTCCCTGCGATGAGACGGGCGCCGTGTCCGTGTCCGCCCTCCAGCAGATGATCGACCCAAAGGTGAAGCTGATCGCATTGACCTGGCTTCCGGCCAACGGCGGCCTGATCAACCCGGCCGAGGCCATTGGTGCCGTGGCGCGCCAGCACGGCATTCCCTACTTCATCGACGCCGGCCAGGCGCTGGGGCAATTGCCCTGCGACGTGCAGGCGTTGAACTGCGATGTGCTCAAGGGCGCCGGGCGCAAATTCCTCCGTGGCCCGCGCGGAACGGCGTTGATGTACATCAAACCGGGGTTTCTCGAACGGCTCGTGCCCGGCCATCTGGACGTGCTTTCCGCGCCGTGGGACGGCGAAGGTTTCTCGGTGCGTGACGATGCGCGGCGGTTTGAAACCAGTGAAGTGTCGGTGGCTTTGCTGGCCGGGCTGGCCAATGCGCTGGAGGAGTTCAACCACTTGGGTGCAACCCGGATTCGCCAGCGGATCGAGGGCTTGAGCGGGCAACTGCGCGAACGCCTTGAGTCGGTCAGCGGGCTGACGCTACACAACCTGGGGCCGGCGAATCAGCAATCAGGCTTGGTCGCCTTCACGCTCAAGGGTTGGGACAGCGTTGAATTGAAGCAGCGGCTGGCGCAACGAGGGATCAACATCGGCGCCAATGGCGTGGCCTATACGCCGCTGGATATGCAGGCCCGAGGGCTGGACAGCATCGCGCGGATTGCCGTCAGTTACCTCAATACCGGAGAAGAAATGGATGTACTGCTCAACGCCCTCAACGAACTTTCCCTCATCAAGGACTAAATCTGAATGTCGACCCACAACCCCTGACGCGGCTCGTCGTCCATCAATGGCGCGACCGGCACGGTGTTATCCGCGTTGAGCTCAGTGCCGGGAATGGCCAGGTGCTCTTCAGGATCTTCATCGGCTTCACGGCGACGGCGTTCTTTTTCCTGCTTGCGGCGCTGTTCCTCGCGCAGCTGAAACGCCGCCTCTTCCGGATCGCGCTGTTGCAGGTCGATCGTGCTTTCGTTGGAGCTTTCCTGCACCGGCACAACAGGCGGAATATCCGGGCGCTGGCGGATCGGGTCGTGCTGTGAAGTGATCGGCACGGCACTCAAGGGGAGCATCGGTGGCAGCATAATTATTTGTCTCCTGTCAGCAGGCTGTCGGCTGCGGGGATGGCGACTTGAGCCATCGGTCGCAAACTGTGACCGGATTGGCACTAACAAGTGCCCCGGCCCGCACACGTCTCAAGCGGTGAACTAACGTAAGACTGTGAGTTTTTCTGAGAGTCCTTTGGCCCTGAAGCCCTCATTCCGTTAAGATAGCCCGCTTTTTCAAGGTGGGAGTCAGGCAGCATGGCGCAGCAGTATCAACCGGGGCAACGCTGGATCAGTGACAGCGAAGCCGAGCTGGGTTTAGGCACCGTTCTGGCACAGGACGGCCGCTTGTTGACCGTGCTCTATCCGGCCACTGGCGAGACTCGCCAGTACGCGCTACGGAATGCGCCCCTCACCCGCGTGCGTTTTTCGCCGGGCGATTCGATCATTCACTTCGAAGGCTGGAAACTGACCGTACAGGAAGTCGACGACATCGACGGCCTGCTGATCTACCACGGCCTCAACGCGCAGAACGAAGTGGTCACCCTGCCGGAAACCCAGCTGTCGAACTTCATTCAGTTCCGACTGGCCAGCGACCGTTTGTTCGCCGGGCAGATCGACCCGCTGGCCTGGTTCTCCCTGCGCTACAACACCCTGGAACACACCAGCCGCCAGTTGCAATCCTCGCTCTGGGGCCTGGGCGGCGTGCGTGCGCAACCCATCGCGCACCAGCTGCACATCGCCCGTGAAGTCGCCGACCGCATTGCGCCGCGGGTATTGCTGGCAGACGAAGTGGGCCTGGGCAAAACCATCGAAGCCGGCCTGGTGATCCATCGCCAACTGCTCTCGGGCCGCGCCAACCGCGTGCTGATCCTGGTGCCGGAAAACCTGCAGCACCAGTGGCTGGTGGAAATGCGCCGCCGCTTCAACCTGCAAGTCGCGCTGTTCGACGAAGAGCGCTTCATCGAAAGCGATGCCGCCAACCCGTTCGAAGACACCCAGCTCGCGTTGGTCGCCCTGGAATGGCTGGTGGAAGACGAAAAGGCCCAGGACGCGCTGTTCGCCGCCGGTTGGGACTTGATGGTCGTCGACGAAGCCCACCACCTGGTGTGGCACGAAGACAAGGCCAGCCCGGAATACTCGCTGGTTGAACAGTTGGCCGAAGTCATTCCCGGCGTATTGCTGCTGACCGCCACCCCGGAACAACTGGGTCAGGACAGCCACTTCGCGCGTCTGCGCCTGCTCGATCCGAACCGTTTCCATGACCTGCACGCCTTCCGTGCCGAGAGCGAGAACTATCGCCCGGTGGCCGAAGCCGTTCAGGAGCTGCTGGACAAGGGGCGCCTGTCGCCTGAAGCGCACAAGACCATTCACGGTTTCCTCGGCAACGAGGGCGAAGCGCTGCTGAGCGCCGTCAATGATGGCGACACCGAAGCCAGTGCCCGTCTGGTCCGTGAACTGCTCGACCGCCACGGCACTGGCCGCGTGCTGTTCCGCAACACCCGCGCCGCCGTGCAGGGTTTCCCGGAGCGCAAACTGCACCCGTACCCGCTGCCGTGCCCCGACGAATACCTCGAACTGCCGTTGGGCGATCACGCCGAGCTGTACCCGGAAGTCAGCTTCCAGGCCCAGCCGGACGCCAACGAAGAAGAACGCTGGTGGAAATTCGACCCACGCGTCGAGTGGCTGATCGACCAGTTGAAAATGCTCAAGCGCACCAAAGTGCTGGTGATCTGCGCCCACGCCGAAACCGCCATGGACCTGGAAGACGCCCTGCGCGTGCGTTCCGGTATTCCTGCGACGGTGTTCCACGAAGGCATGAACATCCTTGAGCGTGACCGCGCCGCCGCCTACTTCGCCGATGAAGAATTTGGCGCGCAAGTGCTGATCTGCTCGGAAATCGGCAGTGAAGGTCGCAACTTCCAGTTCTCGCACCACCTGGTGCTGTTCGATCTGCCGTCGCACCCGGACCTGCTGGAGCAGCGGATCGGTCGTCTCGACCGGATCGGCCAGAAGCACATCATCGAACTGCACGTGCCGTACCTCGAAACCAGCCCGCAAGAGCGCTTGTTCCAGTGGTACCACGAAGCATTGAACGCGTTCCTCAACACCTGCCCGACCGGCAACGCCTTGCAGCATCAGTTCGGCCCGCGCCTGCTGCCGCTGCTGGAAAATGCCGACGACGGCGAGTGGCAAGCGCTGATCGACGAGGCTCGCACCGAGCGTGAGCGCCTGGAAGCCGAGCTGCACACTGGCCGTGACCGCTTGCTGGAACTCAATTCCGGCGGCGCTGGCGAAGGTGATGCACTGGTCGAGGACATCCTCGAGCAAGACGATCAGTTCACGCTGCCGATCTACATGGAAACCCTGTTCGACGCCTTTGGTATCGACAGCGAAGACCACTCGGAAAACGCCCTGATCCTCAAGCCGAGCGAAAAAATGCTCGACGCCAGCTTCCCGCTGGGCGACGACGAAGGCGTGACCATCACTTACGACCGCAACCAGGCGCTGTCTCGCGAAGACATGCAGTTCATCACCTGGGAACACCCGATGGTGCAAGGCGGCATGGACCTGGTGCTGTCCGGTTCGATGGGCAACACCGCCGTGGCGCTGATCAAGAACAAGGCGCTGAAACCGGGCACCGTGTTGCTGGAACTGCTCTACGTCAGCGAAGTGGTTGCACCGCGTTCGCTGCAACTGGGTCGTTACCTGCCGCCAGCCGCGCTGCGCTGCCTGCTCGATGCCAATGGCAATGACCTGTCGGCCCGGGTGTCGTTCGAGACCCTGAACGATCAACTGGAAAGCGTGCCGCGTGCCAGCGCCAACAAATTCATCCAGGCCCAGCGCGATCAGCTGACGCCACGGATCAACGCCGGCGAAGAGAAAATCTTCCCGCGTCACGCCGAGCGCGTGGCCGAAGCGCAACGTCGTCTCGCGGCTGATACCGATGAAGAACTGGCGCGCCTGACCGCGTTGCAAGCGGTCAACCCGACCGTACGCGACAGCGAACTGGTTGCCCTGCGTAAACAGCGTGAACAAGGTCTGGCGATGCTCGACAAGGCAGCGCTGCGACTGGAAGCGATTCGGGTGTTGGTGGCGGGTTAATCACCCCCTGCTCCACCTCGTGCAATGAAAAAGGCCCGCAGCGATGCGGGCCTTTTTTTGTCTCGGAAAAACCAAACAATCCCTGTAGGAGCCGGCTTGCCGGCGATGAGGCCCTTGAATTTGGCGGTGATTGTACGGGCGCCATCGCCGGCAAGCCGGCTCCTACAGATCTCCTACGCGGTGACTGCCGGGATCTGCGGCTCAACCACCGCCACCAAGCCTTCCTTCATCCGCGTCGCATCCCGCACAAAACACCGCGACGCCATGAACAGGAACACCATCGTAAAGAACAGCGCCACCGGAATCAGGTACATCGCGTCATGCAGGCCAACAGCCTTGAACGCTTCGGTCATTTGTTCGGCGCCGGCCGCCAGCATCGCCGTGTGCGCAAAGTGATCGGACAAACCGCCCACCACCACCGGCCCCAATCCGCCACCCAGCAAATACAGCCCGGCAAAGAACAACGCCATCGCCGTGGCCCGCAGGCGTGGCTCGACCACGTCCTGGATCGCAGTGTAAACGCAGGTGTAGAAGTTGTAGGCAAACAACCAGCCCAGACTGAACACCGCCACGAACACCCCGATCTCGATCCGCCCGGCATGCAACGCCCACGCGGTGCACACCGTCGAAACGATCAGGCTGAACGCCGCAAACAGCAGCCGCCCATTGGCCACCCGCTGGTGAATCTTGTCTGCGACCCAGCCGCCCAACGTCAGGCCGAACAGCCCCGTCACACCAACGATCACACCGGTCGCCACCGCCGCTTCGTGCAAAGGCATCTGGAAGTAGCGTTGCAGCATCGGCACCAGGAACGAGTTGCAGGCATAGGTCGCGAAGTTGAAACACAGCCCCGCCATCACCAGCCACAGAAAGGTCGGCACCGCCAGCACCCGGCGGATCGGCCGGTCCACACGTTCCTGCGAGACCTGCACACTTTCCGCTGCGCCGCGTTTCGGTTCCTTGATGAAAAACATGAAGACCGCCAGGATCAGCCCCGGCACCGCCGCGATGAAGAACGGCGCGCGCCAGCTGTCGAACGCCTTGACCATCCAGCCGATGGTGAAGAACGCCAGCAGCAGGCCCAACGGCAGACCCAGCATGAAAATGCCCATCGCACGCGCACGGCGGTGGGCCGGGAACAGGTCGCCGATCAGCGAGTTGGCGGCAGGTGCGTAACTGGCCTCACCGATACCGATGCCCATGCGCACGATCAGGAAACTCCAGAAGCTGCCCACCAGCCCGTTGACCGCTGTCAGCCCGCTCCAGGCCGCCAGCCCCCAGCCCATCAACTTGGCGCGCGAACCGGTATCGGCCATCCGCCCCAGCGGCAGCCCGGCAATCGCATAGACGATGGTGAAGGCGGTACCGATGATGCCCAGTTGAAAGTCGCTGAGGTGCCATTCCATACGGATCGGCTCAATGATGATGGCCGGAATGGTGCGATCGAAGAAATTGAACAGATTGGCCAGGAACAGCAGGAACAGAATGCGCCAGGCATTCGCCGCTTGGGTCGAGTTCTGCATGGGTCCGTCTCTTTTTATTGTTTTTGGGGCATCACTGTCCCCGGAACCTGCAATCTAGTCAGGCCCGGTGCAACTGTCTGTAATTATTCGTAAGGCTGATATCAACCCATGGCGCCAGCGGAGCCGGCTTGCAAGCGATGGCGATGCCACGTTCAACATTCATGTGATTGATATACCGGTCGCATCGCCCGTCCCACAGTGGGTTGGTGGTGTTTTCCATGATCCGACCAACCGTTGAAAAATACCTCTGTGCCCCCCTTCCAAAGCCCGAGGCGAAGCCTAGAATAGCGGCCTTGTCTGCCACACCATGCCCCCATCCCTCCTTTGATTATCGCCCATGTCCGAAGCCAGTCCGTGTCTGAATTGCGGTGCCTGCTGTTCTCACTTTCGCGTGTCTTTTTTCTGGGGTGAATGCACCTCGGCCGGAGGTGTAGTGCCCGATGAACTGGTGGCGCCGATCAGCCCCAGCCGGGTGGCCATGCTCGGCACTGACTGCAAACCGACTCGTTGTGTCGGATTGGTCGGTGAAGTCGGCACCGCGGTGCAATGCTCGATTTACGACCAACGCTCCAGTACTTGCCGCGAGTTCGATGCCTCTTGGGCCAACGGCGAGGCGAATGTGGATTGCGATGCGGCACGAGCCGCCTTCGGGTTACCAGCGCTGCAACCCGATTTACCTTATGAGCAGATCGCCTGAGCCTTAGCCGTAAACGCTATAACGCTTATGTCAAAATCATTAGTGCCAATGTGCCATCACCGCTGACGCTCTTTGTATGACCTCTATACTCCAAAGCATTCGCCAGCGTGCATGGCGCGGGCCGGGACAAGACGGGGCATGCTATGGAGTGGCTTGGTTTGCATTTTTTTACCGAGCTGACCGCGAACGGGCAAGTTGTCCTCAATTGCACACATGATCCTTTTCTGGTGCTGCTGGCCTATCTGGTCGCCTGTGTGGGCGGCTTCGCCACGCTGGACATGGCCGAACGGGTCGGGCATTCGGAAAACCCGGCTTCACAACGGCTGTGGCGCTGGATCGGTGCCGGTTGCCTGGCCGGCGGCATCTGGGCCATGCACTTCATCGGCATGCTGGCGTTTCAAGCGCCGGTCGAGATTCAATACGAACTGCCCGTCACCCTTGCCTCCCTGCTGATTGCCCTGTTCGCCTCGTGGCTGGCGATGCACACCCTCAGTCATCCTCACCTGAGCATCCGGCAGTACATCCAGGCGGCCATTTGCATTGGCCTGGGCATCGCGACCATGCATTACGTGGGCATGGCGGCGATGCGTTCGAATGCGATGACGTATTACCAACCGGTACTGTTCATCCTTTCCATCGTCATCGCCATTGGCGCCAGCCTCGTGGCGCTGTTGCTGTCGAGTCGATTGCGCGAAGGCTCTGGCCTGCTCCATCAATTGGTCAAATTCAGCGCCAGCCTGGTGCTCGGGGCGGGCATTATCAGCATGCATTTCATAGGCATGGCCGCCTTCAGCCTGGTGCTGCCGACCGGCAGCCCGCTGACGTTGCCCGGTGACAACAATCACCTGCAACTGGGGCTGACGGTGGCGGTCATCACGCTGCTGATCATCGGCAGCAGCATCAGCGCAGCACTGGCGGACAAGAAACTGCAACACAAGGAACGCGACCTGCAACGGGTCAACACGCTGCTCGGCCAACTGGATCAGGCGCGCATGTCGCTGCAAGAAGTGGCGAACTATGACGCCCTGACCAACCTGATCAACCGCCGTGGCTTCAACCAGATCTTCGCCGAGAAGCTGCTCCAGAAAACCGATGAAGGCGGCATGCTCGCGGTGATGTTTCTGGACATCGACCACTTCAAGCGGATCAACGACAGCCTCGGCCACGACGCCGGCGACGAATTGCTCAAAGTGCTGGCCCAGCACATCAAGGGTTCGGTTCGCAGCCACGAAGATGTGGTGGCGCGTTTCGGTGGTGACGAGTTCTGCCTCCTCATCAGCCTGCGTGAACGCGAGGAAGCACGGGCCATGGCCCAGCGCATCATGCTGAAGATGAAGGAGCCGATCGAGCTGTCCGGGCGGCGCATGGTCATGACCACCAGCATCGGCATCAGCCTGTTTCCGGAGGATGGCACCACCTGCGAGGAATTGCTGAAACACGCCGACCTGGCGCTGTACCAGTCCAAGGGCGGCGGTCGCAACGGCCTGAATTTCTTCAGCCCGAACCTGAGAACCCGAGCCACACTGGAGCTGCAACTCGAAGAGGAACTGCGCCACGCCCTGCATGAAAACACCGGGCTGATCCTGCATTACCAACCGATTTTCGACTTGCAAACCGCACAGGTCAGCAAGCTGGAAGCGCTGGTCCGCTGGCAACATCCGGTTCACGGGTTGCTGACACCGGACCGCTTCGTTGCTATCGCCGAGGCCAACGGGTTGATTGCCGAGCTGGACAATTGGGTTTTGCGCAAAGCCTGCGAGGACCTGAGCGAGTTGTCACGTCAGGGCTGCGAAGACCTGCACATCGCCGTCAACTGCTCGCCGCTGAACCTGGCGCGCGAAGACCTCGCCGACGAAATCGAACACGCGTTGCGGGTTGCCGGAGTGGCACCGCAGCGACTGGAACTGGAAGTGACCGAGAACGCGCTGATGGTCAACATCGCCAATTCGCTGGTGTTGTTGCGCCAGATTCGCGCCCTCGGCGTGTCGCTGTCGATCGACGAATTCGGCACCGGTTATTCCTCCCTCGCCTACCTCAAGCGCCTGCCGCTCAACTCGCTGAAGATCGATCGCTCGTTCATCCAGGACATTCCCAAGTCGACTCAGGACATGGAAATCGTTCAGGCGATTATCGTCATGGCTCACACCCTGCATTTGCAGGTGATCACCGAAGGCGTCGAAACCCTTGAGCAATACGAGTTTCTCCAGCGCAACGGCTGTGATTTCGTCCAGGGCTACCTGCTCAGCCGCCCGGTGCCGCTGGCGGAACTGCGTCCGGTGCTGAGTGAAATCAACCAGCGCAAACACGGGCACTCGATCAGTCCGCTGAGTCCGGTTCGCGGTACAGCTGCACCAGGGTCGACGGATCTTTTTCCAGGAATCCCTGGCTACCATGCAACCGCATCAATTGTGCGGCCAATCCGCTGATGGGCGTGGCCGAACCTTGCTCACGGGAAAATTTCACCGCGGTATCGAGGTCCTTGAGCAGCGTGCGTACGTGCCATTTCACCGGTTCAAAACGGCTTTCGGCCATTTGCGGGGCGAGGATCTGCAACGGTTTTGAATCGGCAAACCCGCCGGCCAGCGCTTCGGCAATCAGGCTGGCCTGCACACCAGAACGTTCGGCCAGCGCCACGACTTCGGCGATGACCAGAGCGTTACAGGCAACGATCATCTGATTGCAGGCCTTGGTCACCTGCCCCGCCCCGACCGCGCCCATATGAGTGACACGTTGGCCGAGGCTGAGCAGAACAGGCCTGACACGCTCAAGGTCCGCCGCTTCGCCGCCCACCATGATTGCCAGGCTCCCGGCCTCGGCGCCGACAACGCCCCCGGACGCCGGAGCGTCCAGCCAGCGCATGCCGGTCTGGCTGGCCAACTGCGCCGACATTTCCCGCGTCGCGGTGGGTTCCAGGCTGGAAAAATCCACCAGCAACTGGCCGCTTTTCCCACCTTCGGCCACTCCGCCCGGGCCAAACACCACCTCGCGCACCACCGCCGTGTCGGCCAGGCACAACATCAGCACATCGGCGTGCCGACACAGCTCGGCAGGCGTGGCAACTTGTCGCGCTCCCGCCTCGACCAGCGGTGCACATTTGGCCGGATTGCGGTTCCATACAGTCAGCGCAAACCCCGCAGCCAGCAGGCGCCGGCACATCGGCAGGCCCATCAGGCCGATCCCGGCAAAACCCAACGAAGGTAGCGTTGACATCATTTGGCCTTCTTTTTCATTAAAGATCGCCTAATATTGGCCGATTCATCATGACTAAGGAAAGGATTCCCCCGAGTGATGTTCAGGCCCAGTCCCTGACGCTTGGGCCCAATACGCGCTGAAAAAAGACGCGAGAACCCATCCGTGATGGTTTGACGACACGTTGTCGTCCAGCCAACCAGCCCAGGTACATGGCGCACAATGACTTCTAAAAACAATCCGGCCACTGCGATTTCCGATCTGACGCTGAGCCCCGCGGCGAACAGCCCCACGCCGTCGAAGCCATTGAGCCCCTCGCGCCCGTTGGCGACTCAGCAATACCTGTACTTCACCGAGACCAATACCGACCGCATCCTCGATAACCTCGACGGTCTGCGCGACATGGTGTTCCCGCGCCCGCCGCACCTGGAAGGCGATAACGAACAGCACAACGATCAGGAATTCCCGTCGGTGTGCCTGATCGGCCTCGGTCGCTGCGGCTCGAACATCGCGCTGGACGTCGCGGAGCTGGTGTACAACGCCCGCAAGTTCTACCTCAACGAATTCAACAACGAAGATCGCCTGTCGCCGGACAAGCGCTACGCGGAAAAGGGTTACAGCCCGGCCCAGTGGATCCGCAACAACCTGCGCCTGGGCCCGAACAAGGCCACCAAGCCGGTGTTCCTGGTCGAACCGCTGGTGATGCTCGGCGACCTGGACAAAGACATCGCCGGTCGCATCCGTTTCTCGCGCAAAGGCGAAAAAAGCGGCTTCCTGCGCGACTACAGCAAAATGAAAATCATGGACTTGTCGGAAGTCCACGCCGGTGGCGCCGGTAACGCGCCGATCCTCGGTCAGTACCTGGCCAAGATCATCCTGAACAAGGACACCCAGCGTTTCTCCAGCCCGGACTGGAAAATGATTCACTCGTACCTGATCGACAGCTGCGGCATCAAGGCCAACCAGTCGCGCCTGTACTTCTCGATCTTCAGTGCCGGCGGCGGTACCGGTTCGGGCATGGCTTCGGAATTCGGCCTGGCCCAGCAGCACTCGTACATGAACAAGACGTTCGACACCAAGCCGATGGACGAGCACGACGGCAAAAGCGGTCATTCCTTCGTCTTCGAACCGATCTTCACCAGCGGCATCTGCGTACTGCCGAACATTTCCGATCACCGCAGTGAAATGTCCGAGGCGCTGCACATCAACGCCGGTCGCCTGCTGTGTAAATACCTTTCGGAAGAATGGGACTTCTCCTACAACTTCGCCAACGAAGACAGCAGCGAAGCCAGCGTCATGGGCCGTATCCGCCCATGGAACGCGATGATGCTGATTTCCAACGACATCATGCGTTATGCCGAAGAAAGCGATGACGGCAACATCCAGAACATCGACGTCAACGCGATGGAAAAGCACGCCAACCAATACATCTCGCAGCAGATCTTCAACATTCTGACGGCGCAGGCGGTCACGACTGACTACGACCAGAACTATTTCCGTCGCGCCGGCATCGACATCGGCGAAACTATTCGCCTCGACGCCAACGACCTGTTCATGAGCCTGGCCGGCCCGGTGGCGATTGCCTACGCCGAATCGGTCGTGCCGGAAACCCCGCCGCCAAGCAGTGACAAGTTCAAGGTGTTCGAGAAAGAGCCGCAGCGCCTGAACATCGATGACCTGTTCTTCCGCTCCATCGACCTGCCGCACTTCAACAAAGTGACCCAGGCCATTGAAGGCATCAGCCTGCTGCCTATCGAGTCCAAGCGCTATCGCGCCTCGCTGGAGCAGTACAAGAATTCCGGTTACGACGCGGCCGCGTTGCACGACCTGCACTTCTTCAAGAACTGCTCGTCGGTGGTGTCGATTGTTTCGCTGCCGAAAGACTACAAGCTGTCGTACATGGACCTGAACCGGTTGAAGACTCACCTCAACAGCCTGTTCCCGAACACCACGCTCAAGCGTTATGCGCTGGTGATCGGCGCGTCGGCCAACTTGTCGCTGACCACCTTGATCGCCAAGAGCCCGTGCCTGTCGGACGACTTCCTGACGCTGATCGTGGCCTTCATCAAGCGCTGCTTCGCGAAGAACCCGTACCGCTTCGACGACACGCTGGATAACTCGATCCTCGACTTCATCATCAACGAAGACTTCAACGAAGAGCTGATCGACGACTTGCTGAACGAGTTCGAGAACCCGGCGAAGATCCTCGATACCAACTGGTATGCGATCAAACCGATGTACGAGAAGAAGTACCGCGAGCTGATCAACGACAAGGAGAAATTTGTCTCGATCAATGACATTCGCCTGTCGCGCGATTGCGTGAAAAAGGCGATCAAGTACCTGCGCGAGATCTACCGTCACCGGATTGGCAAGACCAAGGTTATTTCGCTTAATAACCATACGGGGAAGACGTTTACCGTCTGATCTGATGCCGCTCCTCAGGCTTTTAGATTCAAGCTTGGGGGGCATATCCGTTTTTTGGGTGATGGCTGATATTGGTTTCGCCCTTACGGCGAGTTACTTGGAAGAGCGCCAAGTAACCAAGCGCTCTTGCCCCACCACTCGGCACCTCGCTCTGGCTCGGTGTGCCCTCACTCCGGCATTGCTCCGCGGGTCGCCGCGATGGGCCATCCCTGGCCCAGCGCGGCTAAACCGGCATCCTTGCCGGTTTCCCCGCTGCGCAATGCCTGCGTTCGGCCAGCGTGGTTAACGGGGCGCTTGCGATCAAAATCAAAAACGAAGCGGCCTCTGGGCCGACCGGGGCGTCAAGCGGGCGCGCTGCGCTTGTTTGACCGTGCTGACGCCGATCCCATGTAGGAGCGAGCCTGCTCGCGAAAATCGTCCCGGCAACGCGTTTATTCAGATTGCCCGCGTTATCGTTGACGTCCATCGCGAGCAGGCTCGCTCCTACAGGGGGACGCGTACAAACCAATAGCCAGGTCGGCTATCAGGCCGCCTCGCGTGCTTTTGATTTTCTTGCCCCATGGGGAGGCCGAGTGGAGGTTCTGCGCAGCGGGCAACCCGGCATGGATGCCGGGTTAGCCGCCCCCGGCCATGGATGGCCGATGGCGGCGGGCCCACGGAGCAGG